>JANPDB010000607.1:0-11209 GCA_031431255.1 Acidimicrobiia bacterium
GGCCTGCGTGGGCTCGATGAAGGTCCGGCCGATGTAGCGGTTCTTGATGAAGCCGTCGTTGAACGGGATGCCCGAACGCTGCGAGAACCCAATAGCCGCCGGAATCGACGAGTCGGGGACCGGGACGACGACATCGGCATCAACCGGCGCCTCCTCGGCCAGGAGCTCACCCAGCCGCTGACGGACATGATGCACGCTGGTGCCGTCCCAGACGCTGTCCGGCCGGGAGAAGTACACGTGCTCGAACGTGCAGCGGGCGAGCGATGGCGAACCGAAGAGGGTGCGGCGCCCCGCGACGGAGTCGCCGGAGAGCGTGACGATCTCGCCGGGCTCGACCTCTCGCACCTCGCTGCAACCAAGCGTGGCGAGGGCGCTGGTTTCCGACGCCGCCGCCCAGCCACCGTTCGGAAGACGACCGATCGAGAGAGGACGGAACCCCCACGGGTCGCGCACAGCGACGATGCGATCCGAGGCCAGCACGACCAACGAGTATGCGCCCTTCCAAGCCGGCATGGTTCGTTCGATGCGCTCCTCCCACGAGCTTCCGCCGGCACTTGCCAGCATCAGGACCATCACCTCGGTGTCCGAGGTGGCAGCAAGCGGAAATCCCTTGGCGAGAAGCTCGTCACGCAGCTCGGCGGCGTTGACGAGGTTGCCGTTGTGGACGATCCCGAGCGGTCCGTGCCTCGTCTCCACGAGGAAGGGTTGCGCGTTGCGCACGACGGACGATCCCGTCGTGGAGTACCTCGTGTGGGCGATCGCATGATGTCCGGGAAGCTGACGCAGTCGCTCCTCGGTGAGGAGTTGGGTCACCAGTCCGGTGTCTTTGTGGATGCGGGCCCCCGTGCCGTCGGCGGTCGCCAGACCAGCCCCTTCCTGCCCACGGTGCTGGAGGGCGAAGAGGCCAAAGAACGAGAGCCGGGCGGCCTCATGGTCTTCGGCTGACGACGGGAGGGTGACTCCAAGGATTCCGCACATCGCAGCTAGTTCCCGATCAGTCCTGTAGATGTAAGCGCACGAACTATTCGACCGGCGATCGGCTCTTGCGCGAGCACCACAGGTTCTCCGGTGATGCGCTCGAACACCGTGCGGTACGCGAGCGCGAGGTCGTCCCACACCTCCGACGGGAGGGCCGGAGGAGTGCCATCGCCGCGATACCCGCGGTCAGCGTACGCACGTCGAATGAGCTCCTTGTCGAAGCTCTCCGGCTCCTCACCGGCGCTGAGCCGGTCCTCGTGGGTCGCGGAGTTCCAGAAACGCGACGAGTCCGGGGTGTGCACCTCGTCGATGAGGAGCAGCTGTCCGTCGGCATCGATACCGAACTCGTACTTCGTGTCGACCAGGACGAGGCCGGCCGCTCGGGCGACCTCGACGCCCCGTGCGAACAGGGCCAGGGCCGCGTCGCAAACGTCGGTCCACAGGGTCTCTTCGACCAGTCCGCGCTCGACGACAGCAGTCACACTCAGCGGCTCGTCGTGGCCGCCAGTCGAGGCTTTCGTCGTCGGCGTGATGAGGGGTTCGGGCAGAAGCTCGTTCTTTCGGAGGCCGTCCGGGAGCCGGTGACCGTCGATGTTCCGCTGGCCGTCGCGGTACCGCATCCACAGTGACGTGGTGGTGACCCCGGTGATCGCCCCGCGCACGATCACCTCGACCGGAAGCGGCGAGGCCCTCCGGGCGACGAGCACGTTCGGGTCGGGCAGAGCGAGGGCGTGGTTCGAGACGACGTCACTGAGCTCGTCGAACCACCACCATGCCAACCGGTTGAGGACCTGGCCCTTGCCGGGAACGCAACCCAGCACACGATCGAAGGCGGACAGACGATCGGTCGTGACGAAGAGCAGCCGGTCCGCCGGGAGATCCCACCCGATCCTGACCTTTCCCTCGCGTCGTCCGGCGAGCGGAAGATCGATGTCGTCGAGCAGGTCGATCGGAGCGAGGTTGAGATCCACCTGGTCACCGCCGGTCGCCGCTTTCATCCGGCAGCCTTCACGTGTGCCACGCCGGAATCGAACAGCTGGCGTGCGAGATTGCGGTGCTCGCCCCGGTGCCAACGCGGGTGCTGACGGTCGACCACATGGTTCTCCGGATGAGGCATCAGCCCGAGCACCATTCCCGTCTCGTCGGTGACACCGGCGGTGTCCAGGATCGAGCCGTTCGGGTTGGTGCCGTCGGCATAGCGAAGAACGGCATGTGCACCTATGACATCGGCGCTGGCGATGTAACGGCCCTCGCCGTGGGCAACGGGGCAATCGATCGGGTCCTCGATCCCCTTCGTCCAAACGCAGTGCGTCTTGGCCACAGGTTCGAGCGTGACCCACCGGCATACGAATCGGCCATCGCTGTTGTGCACGAGCGAACCCGGAAGCAAGCCGGCCCGGACAAGGATCTGGAATCCGTTGCAGATGCCGAGCACGGGACGGCCCGACGCGACGAAGGCCCGCAGCTCGTCGGAAAGCGAACGGTCGACTTCAAGCCCGGCCAGAGCGCCGGCACCAAGCGAATCGGCATAGGAGAAACCACCGGCGAACACGACCATCTGCGCGTCGAGAAGCCGCTGGGGACGGCGGACGAGCACGTGCAGCGGCATCCGCACCGGTTCCGCACCGGCGAGCGACAGCGCGTACGCCACGTCGTTGTCGCGGTTCGTTCCCGGAGCGGAGACGACGAGCGCGCGTGGTCGGCTCATGACCGAGCATCCCGTTCGGCGACATGGCCCCGCCAGGCAGCAAGCGACTCGTCGATTCCGACGTCGATCACGACGCGATCCTCGACGTTCCACACGATCCTCGTCTCGTCGGTGAAGTGTCCGATGACCGTACCGCCGGTCCTTCCACACAACTCCTCAACGTGTTCGGGAACGACTTCGAGGAGCATCCTGCCACTTGACTCACTGAACAGCGCGTCGACGATGCGCTCCGGACTCGACACATCCGTTCCGAGCTTCACCGAGACGCCGAGACGGCCCCCCATGCCCATCTCGGCCACCGCCACGACGAGGCCACCGTCGCTCACATCGTGGGCCGACTGCACGAGACCGTCGGCCATCGCTTGGTGAATCAACCTCATCCGCGCGGGAGAGTCGGCGTCACCGCCCGGTACGTCGCCGCCGCCGTCTATGCCGAGCACGGCGTCGAGGACACTCCCTCGCAATTCCGAGTGCGTTGTGCCGATGAGGACCAAAGCATTCTCCGGGCCCTTCGCGTCGCTCGTGACAATCCGGTCGGCATCGGGGAGGATTCCGATCGCAGTGATCACCAGCGTCGGCGGAATCGAACGCCTGGTGCCATCGACGGCGACGTATTCGTTGTTCAATGAGTCTTTGCCGGAGACGAACGGTGCTCCGAAAGCGTTCGCCGAGCGACAGCATCCGGCGACAGCGTCGACGAGGCGGCCGAGCATCTCCGGTCTGCGAGGATCGCCCCACGAGAAGTTGTCGAGGAGCGAGATCTGCGCGGGATCGGCCCCAACGGCAACAACGTTGCGCACCGCTTCGTCGACCGCAGCTTCGGCCATCCGGCTCGCGTCGATGGCACCGGTACGACAGTTCATCCCGATACCGATGGCCAGCCCGCGTCCGGAGGCGGCCTGCAGCGGAGCGATCACGGCGGCGTCGGCGGGCCCGTCGTCTTCGGCTCCCAGGTAGGGCCGGCCGACGGTGGCTCCAAGAATCTCATGGTCGAAACCGCGCACGATGTCCTCGTTGGACCGGACGTCTGGATGCGAGAGCATGGAAAGCATCAACTGGCCGGCGTCGTCGAGAATCTGCACTGCGTCGCGGCGATCATGGGATCGCGGCGGCTGAGGACGCTCGGCCCGAAGCTCGCGGGTCGGACGACCCTCGTGGAGGAATTCACCCGGCAGATCGACGATCACCCGGCCGTCACAACGGACGACGAGTTGCCCATCGTCACGGAACGAACCGAGATCGGCCATCGACACTCCGTGTTCCCGGCAGATCGTCGAAAGGGCATCGACATTGCCCGAACGCACGGCGAGCACCATGCGCTCCTGCGCTTCGGAGAGCCACAGCTCCCACGGTGCGAGCCCCGGGTACTTCCGGGGTGCCGATGCCAACTCCACGTCGGCCCCGAGGATCGCCGCGAGTTCCCCGACAGCCGACGAGAACCCACCGGCGCCGCAATCGGTGATGGCCGTGAACAGCCCGAGATCTCGCGCGTCGGCCAACACGTCGGCGACGAGCTTCTCGGTGATCGGATCGCCGATCTGCACGCTGGCGCCGGCGACATCGCCCGTGGTGGCGTCCATCGTCGCGGAAGAGAAGGTGGCGCCCCGGATGCCGTCGCGCCCGGTCGCTCCCCCGAGCACGACGATGCGATCGCCCGGTTCCTGGCCGGTGAGGACAAGGTTGGCCGGCCGGAGACCGATGCATCCAGCGAACACGAGCGGGTTCGAGGTGAAGCCTTCCTGGTGGGCGACCGCACCGGCGACCGTGGGTATCCCCATCTTGTTGCCGTAGTCGGCAATTCCCGCGACCACGCCGTCGCGAACGCGTTGCGGGTGGAGCACCCCGGCCGGCAGGGAATCGATCGGTGTGTCCATTGGACCGAAGCAGAGGATGTCCGTGACGGCGATCGGGTCGGCGGCGACGCCGAGGACGTCACGGATGACTCCGCCAACGCCGGTGTTCGCACCACCGAACGGTTCCACTGCGGAAGGGTGATTGTGCGTCTCGACCTTGACGGCAATGTCGTAGGACGAGTCGAACGCGATGATCCCGGCATTGTCGACGAACGCCGATCGGACCCACGGCGCGGCAATCTCGTCGGTCGAACGACGCAATTGCCTGAGCAACGGCTCGACCTCCGTTCCGTCGTCCCAGGTGATGCGGGCGCGAAAGGTCTTGTGCGAGCAGTGCTCGCTCCAGGTCTGCGCGATCGTCTCGATCTCGGCATCGGTTGGATCCCGGTCGATCGACACGAAGAACTCCCGGACCGCCACGAGCTCGGCCGGATCGAGGGCGAGACCGCGATCACGGGACAGCGCAGCCAACTCGTCGTCGGAAAGGTCGCGGACCGGCACGACCTCCACAACGTCGTTGCTCGACGGACCGATGAACCGGGCGAGGATCGGCGCGTCGAAGGAGATCTCGTCGACGATGTCGTTGTGGAGCAGAGCTCCGGCGACGAGCTCCCTCACGTGACGATCGACGTCGGCGTCGAAGAGGTAGCGGGTCCCCGACCGTGCCGACAGCCCACGAATGCCGAGCAACGCAGCAGCACGGGAGAACGCGTCACCCACCGGATCGGTGACACCCGGACGGAGGGAGACCTCGATGTACTGCCTGCCATCCTCTTGTCCCGCACCCGTCTCTTCGTGGGCAACCATCCAGACGCCCTGTTGGGTGGCGGCGTCGACTATGGCGTCACCGAGCAGCTTCCGCTCCGCCTCATCGAGCGGCTCGGCCACGAAGTAGAGCGCGGTGGCGTGAATCCAGCGGACGTCGTTCGCAGCCGGTCCGAGAAGCATGCGCGCCCGCTCGGCCAGGCGGCGGGACTGTGCACCGGAGTCGAGGCTGTCGATCTCGAGCCTCCACTGCTCTCCGGTAGACGCCACCGCGACACCCTAGGGTCGCGGCGCGTTGACATTCCTTTCACAACGGGACTTTCGCGGCCGGGGACCACTCTGGGTAGGAAACCGGTCCTCACGACGCGACACGTGACCGGCACGTGACCGATGCCACGCACATCGACGGTGCAGGTGACGCCTGACTTGCGTGACATCGGTCCGAAGAGCTTTCTCGTCATCTGACGTTCATAACTCGCCGTCAGCATGGCTCCATGCAGAAAACACTTTCCACCGTTGAAACGCCGATCGGAACCCTCGAGGCCGCCCGAGCCCTCGACGCGATCGTCACCGAACTCGAACTCCTCACCGATGAGTCGCCGATCGCGATCCGCGCCGACCTCGTCACGCTCCATGGGGCGCTGCTCGCCTACGAGGTCGGCGGCTTCGCCACTGCGCTTCCCACGATCGGATTCGGGATGAGCGGGCGCCGTATCCTCGAGCGCCGCGTCGTACGCGCCGCGAAGAACCTGATCGGCGTGAGCGATGCCGAAACGGCGATCAACCGCTCCGCTTCAACGATCGAGGAGCTCATCCACCTCATCGATCCCGAACTCCGCAACCTCGCTGCCTGATCCTTCCCTCAGGTGCGCTCAGCGCGCCTTCAGTGCGCTAGACCGCAGGATGTGACCACCAGGCCCAGACTCGTCGTGCTCGCCGACGATCGTACCGGCGCGCACGAGACCGCGGGGGCCTGCGCGGAACTTGGGTGCGGAAGCGTTCCGGTGCTCACCTGGTCGAGCGTCGAGATGTTGTCGGGCCTCAACGATCCGGTGGTGGTGCTGGACCTCGAGTCGCGCCACCTCGACCCGGCCTTGGCCGAGGACCGAGTCGACCACCTCGTTCGGCGCGTCGTCGGGGCGATCGATGGAGGCACGCGCCTCGCGCACAAGATCGATTCCACGTTGCGTGGCAACTGGGCGGTCGAGATCGTCACGTCGCAGCAGCGAACCGGTGCTCCGGTCATGGTTGTTCCGGCGTTTCCGGCCGCCAGACGGACGTGTCGTGACGGCGTGGTGTTCGACGGTGCGGTACCCATCGCGGAGGGCCCGGCCGGAGCCGACGTGCGGCAGCCGGTCCGGTCGAGCGAACCGACCCGGCACCTCGTTGCCGCGGGCGCCGAGCGAGTCGTCTCCGTCCGATCGGCCGACGAGCTGCGATCATGGGCCCTCGGCGCAACCGGCGGAATCGCCGTGTGCGACGCGGCGACCGACGACGACATCTCCGCGCTTGGCGCAGAATGGGCGAAGCACCCGAGTGCCGTATTCGCCGGAACGGCCGCGAGTGTCGCCGCAGCCGCATCGTGCCTCGTCGGACACCACGATCCGACGGACGTACCACGCCCATCGCTCCCGCTCGAGAGACCCGTTCTCGTCGTGTGCGGCAGCCTGCACGCGGCGGCGAGACGCCAACTCGACGTCCTGGGGACGCGCACCGCCGAACTTCGGGAAGGGCAGGTCGACTGCATCGCAACGCCGGTCCCGAGGACGGCGAACGTCTCCGATGACGCGGCTCGTCGCCACGCCAACCTGCTGGCCGAGGCGGCCCGCAGCGCCATGGCGCAGCGCCGCTACGCCACGGTCATCGTGCTGGGCGGAGACACGGCCGCCGCGATGCTCGGGGACGAGCCGATGATCGTCCACGGCGTTCTGGCGGCCGGTGCTGCGTGGGGGCACTATCGCGGCGCCGTGCTGGTCACGCGTCCCGGAGGTTTCGGTGACGACGCGGCGCTCGCCGACCTCGTCGTCGCCCATGATGGAACCGTGCGAGCCACCACCTCAGGCCGATGACCAGAGATCAACGACCCATCGCTATCACCATGGGCGACAGTTCGGGGGTCGGTCCCGAGATCGTGCTGCGCTCTTTCGCCAACGGCCAACTCGCCGACGACGTGGTCATCTACGGCGACGCCAGCGTGCTGCGGGCCGGAGCGGCACTCCTCGGTCTGCCCGATGCTGCCGAAGTCGTCGACTCGCCCAGCGTTCGAACGCCCGGGCGTCTCGCCGTTGTCGATCTCGCCCGGCTCACGGACGCCGAGTTCACGCCTGGATTCCTGAGCGCGCCAAGCGGCGCCGCCGCCCGCGACTATGTGGAGCGGGCCACGCGTGATGCCCTCGACGGACGGGTCAGCGCGATCGTGACCATGCCGATGAACAAGGAGGCGACGCAACGCAGCGACCCCGGATTCGTCGGGCACACCGAGTTCATCGCCGCGCTGTGCGGCGCCGAGAAGGTCACCATGATGCTGACGAACGGTCCTCTGGCCGTGACCCACGTGAGCACCCACTGCTCGCTCCGAACGGCGATCGAACGAGTGCGCTCACCTCGTGTGCTCGATGTCATCAACCTCACCGACGCCACGCTCCGGCGATTCCTCGGTCGCCCGCGTATCGCCGTGTGCGGCCTCAACCCTCACGCCGGCGAACACGGATTATTCGGCGACGAGGACATCGAGCACATCGCTCCGGCGATCGAGACAGCGAAGGCGGCCGGCATCGACGCGTCCGGCCCTCATCCTGCCGACACCGTGTTCTTCGCTGCCGTGCACCAGCATCGCTACGACGCCATCGTGTGCATGTACCACGATCAGGGGCACGGTCCGATGAAGTTGCTCGCCTTCGATACCGGCGTGAATGTGACGATCGGACTGCCGATCATCCGCACCAGCGTCGACCACGGGACGGCATTCGACATTGCGTGGAAGGGAACGGCCTTCACCGATTCCCTGACACACGCGCTCGCCTACGCCCGCAAACTCGCCGGAACTGCGTAGTTCACCTTCGCGACGAACTGCAGTAGTGCCCGGGGCGGGGGTCGAACCCGCACGGTCTTTCGACCCGGGCGGTTTAAGCGCCCTGCGTCTGCCATTTCGCCACCCGGGCAGCAAGCGACGCGAAGCCTACGCCGCGTGGAGAAAACGAGGACCGACAGGACCGACGTCGACCGCGGCCCGTGCATCGTCGATCATCGCCGGCCATTCACGGCGCGCAACACCGTTTGCCAAGAGGATGCCCGAGACCACGTCGACAAGTACGTCGTTGCGGCCCCGACCTCGGACAGTCACCGCGATGGTCCGGACCTCTCCGCCGAAGCGCCGGACGGCCCGCTCGGCACCTGGGACCCGCGGCGGAGACTGCACTCCCGGCATGCGTAGGTCCCGGCGCCGCGCCCAACGCGAGAGATCGGCGACCAAGCCCGCGAACTCGGAAAACGAAACCCCAAGGTGCGGGCAGGATGAATGAGGTCGGGTGAGTGGGTGCAACACGGGCATGGACCAAGTGTGACGGCACCCCTATGACAGTTTCGCGACCGGCGCAGGGCGAGGTTCCCGACCGACCGAAAACATGAACGGTTCTTCAGTCGAGGCTTCGCGTTGGCCAAAGAACCGGCAAACGGAGCGAGTCCCCGAACCCCGGCTCCACGGAACCTAGATTGGTTGTGTCATGACTACGGAAGAGGGCACGCCGAAGCGCCGTCGCGGACTGTTCCGCCGCGATCGGGGCAACGCCGCGGCCTCAACCGACGAGCGGCGTGGCACCGACAGCTTCGACGACCCGTGGTCGGCCAGCGCATGGGATGACTGGGATGACGACTTCACCAACGGCGGTACCCGCTCTTCCGTGCCCGCCGCGGCAGCACCGCGTCCGGAGGCCGTCGACGCGTGGTTGCGATCCGAGGCAGACGACTTTGACTCGGCTGCGCGTCGGAACACCAAGCGATGGGGCGGCGATGCCAACCGACCCCAAGACACCAGCGCTACCGGACTGCGCTCGCTGCGTGCCGAGGCGGAATCGCTCACAACAGCCGACCCCACCGCCACCGTCACCGTTCCCGGCGGACTGGGTCTCGGTGCCCTGCGGGACAACGCAACGACGGACAGCGCACCGCCGGAGCTCACCGTTCCCGACGAGGCCGAGACCCGAACCGCCGCGGTCGATACCCTCGTTGCCGCAGCCGACACCGAGCCTTCGAAGGATCGCCTGACCGATTGGGCTTCGGATCCCGATCTCCTGGCGATCGCCGACGACGATGATGCCACTGTCGCCGACGATGCAGCAGTCGACGACGAAGCGGTCGCCGAAACCTCCGAGCTCGTCGCCGTCACCCCGGCCGACGTCGACCACGACACCATCAACCCGACATGGGAACCGGTCGCGGAGCTCGTCGAGCAAAACCAGCCCGACCACGTTGATGCCGTCGCAGACGTGAGCGCCGAAGTGACCACCGACGTACTCGCGAACGACGCCGCCGAGGGGACCACTGTCGAGTCCACCGACGGGTGGATGAGTGGCGAACCGGAGATCACCGACCAGGGAGGCGACGAAGCTTCGGCCGATCTCGTGCTGTCGAACCCCGGTGACCACCCGGCCCCGACCCCGATGGCATCGACGATCGACGATGACCTGATACTCGGCGACGCGCTCGAGCCCGAGCAACTCGACTTCGCCGATATGGCCAGTCTCGACGAGGCGCCCGAGGTGGTTGCACCTTCGCTGGCGAACTGGGCGCCGGACAACGAAGCCCGAACGGGCTCCGAGACACCACATCCGACCGCGGGGGTCACCGGGTCCGCGAGCCTGGAAGGCCCGTCGACGAACGACATCGTCGCCGCCGATGAACCCGCCGCGGAGGAACCGTTCGTTGCCGCCGAGGAGGTCCGTGTCCGGCTCCCCGGCTTCGCAGCTCCGGTTGCGCCGCCGGTGCCAGTTTCGCGATTCGTGACGGTGTCGGTGGTCTCCGAAGATGATCAACCCGAAGTCCAAGCCTCTCCGGGCCAACCGGAGCAGGCCGAACCGATCAGCACCGTTGCCGCCGCAACGAACGATGAACCAGCGACATCGATGACCCCGACTGCCGCGGCTTCACCGTTGAGCAGTCAGGCCATGTCGACACCCCTCGGCGGGCCGGCCCCGGTCGGGACACCCGCCACCGGTGTCACCGGCTCGGTCGTACCTGCGGCATCGAAGATCACCAGTCGACGTTGGGCAGCGCTGGCCGCCGAGTTCGGCTCCGACGGTGACCTCGACGACTCCTTCCCGGGCCGTCGCCGCCGTGACGTCGCGCCACCGGCCGCCGCCGGACCCGTCCTGACCGCTGAAAACGATGACGCCGCGAAGCGAGTTGTCGAGCACGTCCCACCGAACCCCGACCCCGGTCCCGTCGAGAGCATCGCATCGGGCGTCGACGAAGTCGCGCCGGCCCCCGGAGCTGGAACCGCAAGTGGTAGTGATCTCCCGTTGGAGCCGGGACTCGAGGCCGTAGTTCCGACGACCGCGGACTCCCGATCGGCCACGGACTCCGGGGCGACCGCCGCCAAGGGCGCGGTTGTCGAGCCCACGAACGAGCCGACCGAGCCGGAGGTCGACCCCTGGGCGCAACCCCCGCCCCGGAGCGCCCGACCGGAGTCACGCCCGCAGCCGGTCCGCGCCGACACGCCCACGTCGTCCGACGATGACCCCTGGGCCCGGCCCCCTCGACGCACCGAACGTCCGGCGACTCCTGATCGCAGCGACCGATCGGCAGCAGCAACAGTCGTTGCTCCCACCGCGGCGCCGATCCAACGACGGCCCCAACGACCGACCGCGGCGCCGCCAGCAGCAGCGGACAGGTCCCGGCCGTCGACGTC
>JANPDB010000608.1:0-3388 GCA_031431255.1 Acidimicrobiia bacterium
ACGGCGCTGGTCGCGCTCCGACGCAGCCGCAGAGATCCGCCGGAAGTGCGACATCGGCGTCAGGCGAAATGCGCGGCGAGGCGGTCGAGCGTCTTCTCGATTGATCGCGTGTTGCGCTGCGGTATGCGGAGCAGTTCCAGCGCCGCCGGCGACTTCGCGGTCGACCAGTCGAAGGTCTCGGTCACCTTCGTGCCGCCGTCGACCGGTTCGAGTTCGTAGCGCCAGCGATGCCCGCCCAGGTGACGCCAGGCAATCAGGTGGTCTTCCTCGAACTCGACGACCGTGTTCTCGATGGGATACGGAACACCCAGCTTCATGTTCATCCCAAATGTTGCACCGAGGCCGAGCCGGGCAGGAGCGTCGGTCCGTGATCCCTTCACCGTTCCCGAACCGTCGATCAACGGGTGCTTCGACGGATCGGCGAGCAGGTCGAAGATCGCCCGGGGCGTAGCGGAAACGACCCGGGTGCGGGAGACGGAACGGCGCTTGGTCATCACCCCAGGCTACGGGCGCTTCCGCGCAATGCCCGCTTCGTGTCTCGACCGTCCCGGATCCGTGGGCACCGAGTGACGAGGTGCGGTGACGATGTGCGGCAGAACGCCTCCCAACGTCGTTCGGAGGTGTTCTGCCCCCATATATGGGGGCAACCTCTCTCCCATCCTACGCGGCGACTGTGTTGCGAGCAGTTGAGCGGAGCGAGCGGCGTAGCACCCGACAAGCGCTGCGGGCAACCTCTCTCCCAACGGGCTAGCGGGCGACCTGGCCGATGTCGGTGAGGAGGGTCTGGAACCAGGGCGTGGCGGGGTCGAAATGCTTGCCGCCCTTGATGCGCGGGAACTCGATGGCACGGAGTTCGCCACCGCGCTCCTCGTCGTGGCCGACGACCCCGCTGACGTGGCCGAGCGCCGACCGAACGGCGACGTCGACCATCGACGCGATCAGGGTCAGATCCTGCGCATTCGCTGGACCGGAGCGGGCGAAGTACCCGGACTTCTGCACCTGCGCCTTTTCCGCTCCGACGAGGTCGGCGAACTTCTTGGAGAACCAGCCGCCGACGTTCACCTTGTCGAGACGGACGTGCCCAAACGCGTCGCGGTCGACCTCTCCCCCCGCAGCCAGGATCTCGTTCACGATGTCGGCGACGCCGGCACCTTCGCTCACGAACACGTTCGCCGTGCCCTTTCGATCGATCACCGCCCGCAGGCGCGCCGCCTCGGACGCGATGTCGACAGGCGACTCCGGCACGTAGACCGCGTCGATGTCGAGGAAGGACGTGTCCATCCCGAATGCCGGGGCGAGTGCATCGGCCCGGGCCAGGAGCCGCTCGCGGTAGACCCTGGCCGTCGCCGCGGTGAGCCAACCGCAGTTGCGTCCCATCACTTCATGCACCAGAAGCGAGCGCGGGTTCGCGGTGCCCTCGAACACGAAGTGCTCGAAGAACCGGGCGCCGTTCTCGGCGGCAGTATGGGCACCGAGTGTCTGCACGATGGGGGCGACGTCGTTGTCGATCGTCTTCGGCAGGCCGACGACCGTGAGGTCGTAGTCGTGCTCGTGCAGATACGCGGCGAGATCGGCCGCGGTCGTGTTGGTGTCGTCGCCACCGATCGTGTGGAGCACATCGACGCCATCGGCCGAGAGCCGCTCGGCGGCCACCGACAGAGGGTTCTGCCCCTCGGCGACGAGGCCGCGCTTCACGCAGTCGGCGACGTTCGTGAGCTTCACCCGACTGTTGCCGATGGGGCTTCCACCGAGACCATGGAGGTAGTGGGCTTGCGCACGGCCGGCCGCCGACACAACGAACGAATCGCCGGTGAGGAGCCCGGCGTATCCGTCGCGGTAGGCGAGGATCTCGGCTTCAGGAGCGGCTGTCGAATAGGCGTCGATCAGCCCGCCCACAGCGGACGAGAGACACGGCGCAAGTCCGCCGGCTGTCAACAGAGCGATTCGCAAGGAGCCCCCACGGGTAGGGCCGACGACCGGACACGGCGAACGTCGGCAGCAAACGACAAGCGGCCCAAGGGTAGTGCCGGCGACCGGTGATACCGTCCGTCGCCGGCAAACCACAAGCGGCCAACGGACACGGCGCGCCTACTCCGGGTGACACCGCATTCGGACACGACTACCGTGTGCGAATCCGGGATGCCGGAGGAAGCCGGAGGCGTACGTGGGCACCGTAGTTGTTGCGATCGATGCAGGGACGACGGGGGTCCGGGCAATTGCCATGAACGAGGAAGGGCGGCCCGTTGGCTCGTCGTATCGCGAGTTCACCCAATACTTCCCGCAGCCCGGTTGGGTCGAACATGACGCCAGCGAGATCTGGGCCGCGGTGGTCATCGTCACGCGCGATCTCGTCGAACACCACCTCCCGTCGGGCACGAAGGTCGCGGCGATCGGCATCACCAATCAACGCGAGACCGTCGTCGCCTGGGACCGCTCGACCGGTCTGCCGCACGCGAAGGCGATCGTATGGCAGGACCGCCGAACGGCGAACCGCTGCGACGACCTTGCTGCCGACGGGTTCCTTCCGACCGTTCGGGCGGCAACAGGCCTCGTGCTCGATCCGTACTTCTCCGGCACGAAGATCGAGTGGCTCCTCAGTGAGGGCGGGGTCCCGGTACACCCCGACCTCGCCGTCGGGACGATCGACGATTGGCTCGTCTGGAACCTGACCGGCGGCGCCGCCGGCGGTGCCCATGTGACCGACCCGTCAAACGCCTCGCGAACGATGCTCTACGACCTCCGCACCAAGGCCTGGTCCCCCGAGCTGTGCGACACGTTCAGCGTACCCATGGCCGCGCTCGCCGAGATCCGACCGAGCTCGGGCCGCCTCGGTACCGTGCACGCCGACGCGCTCGGCGGCGTGCTCGCCGGCATCCCGATCAGCGGCATCCTCGGCGACCAGCAGGCGGCGTTGTTCGGACAAGCCTGCGTGAAACCGGGCATGGCCAAGAACACGTACGGCACGGGAAGCTTCCTGCTGCTCAACGTCGGACCGGATCTACCACCTCCGTCGGCGGAGCTGCTCACCACCGTGGCCTGGGACCTCGGCGACAACGGACCACTCACGTATGCCCTGGAAGGATCGATCTTCGTCACCGGCGCAGCGATCCAGTGGCTGCGCGACGGCCTTCAGATCATCGATACCGCGGCCGACATCGGGCCGCTCGCCGCGTCGGTTGAGTCGACCGACGGTGTCTATTTCGTGCCCGCGTTCGCCGGACTCGGGAGCCCGTACTGGGATCCTTACGCGCGCGGAACGATCGTCGGGCTCACCCGCGGCATCGGGCGTGCCCACATCGCCCGATCCGTCGTGGAGGCGATCACGTTCCAGGTGCGCGACGTCGTCGATGCGATGGCACGCGTCTCGGGGAAGTCGCTCATGGAGCTA
>JANPDB010000609.1:0-11095 GCA_031431255.1 Acidimicrobiia bacterium
AGCTGCTGACGGTCGGAACGACTCGTCGGTTGGCGGCGACACGAGCAGCGGCGGAGCCTCGTTCGAAACGAACGACGAGGTGCCGGTGCCGGCGGGGCGGCGCCGCGAGCCGGGATCGATGCCCTCTCGCAGCTTTCGAGCCTTGATCTCGGCCACCGACTGGACCTTCGGACGAACAATCGGGGCCGGTTCGTCGAAGGACGTGACGGCAATGCCCTCCATCGCCACGCCCATGTAGTCCGACCAGGTCTGTGCCGGCAGCGTGCCTCCGGCGACACGGGCCACGCCGCGGATGCCGTACAGCGGCCGGGGCCGGTCCCGATATCCCATCCACACCGCCGTCGAGAGGGTCGGGGTGTAGCCGACGAACCAGGCGTTGCCGTACCCCTGGCTCGTACCGGTCTTTCCGGCGACGGGACGGTCACCCAGCGCCGCCCTTTTGCCCGTGCCTTCGGTGACGACACGCTGGAGAACGTTGTTCACGTTGTCGGCGACCGCCTGGCTGAGGACGCGGTTCGGACGGGTCCGGGTGTTGTCCTCGAGGACCTCCCCGTTCGCGTCGACCACGGACAGGATCGGGGTTGCCGGTGCCCGAAGGCCCCGCCCGGCGAACACGGAGTAGGCCGCCGCCATCTCGAGCGGGCTCACATCGATGCCGCCCAACGCATAGCTCGGACCATGGCGGGCCGGGTCATACCAGGCCGACGTGATCCCCAGACGCTGGGCCATCTTCGCCACATTCTCGATGCCGACGACGTCGTAGCCCAGACGCGCGTACGCAGTGTTCACGGAGCGCACAGTCGCCGCTCGAAGGTCCACCGAGCCATAGGACGCGCCCTCGTAGTTGTTGATGACGCACCCCTTGATCGGTTTCTTGCATCTCGGGTCGACGTATTGCGCTCCGCTGATCACCTGGGTCGGCGGCACGCCTTGGGCAAAGGCCGCGGCGAGGACGATCGGCTTGATCGACGATCCTGGCGAACGGCCCGAGCCACCGCCGTCGACGTAGTTCCTTCCGGTACAGGTCGGCGCCAGCTTGGGGTTCGACCCGCGAAGGAGCCGGCGAAGCCGTTCCGGGGTCGGGCAGTCGCCGAGCGCAAGGTTCACCTGGCCACCCGGAGCGGAGAAGTCGCGCCCGCCGACGAGCGCCTTGACGTAGCCGGTCAGCGGCTCGACCGAAACGATCGACATCTCCAGGTTCGGCTGGGTTCCGCCGAGGGTCTTCGCCGCGGCGATCTCGGCGGCGTCCTGCAGGCGTGGCTCGATCGTCGTGGTCACCCGAAGTCCGCCGCCATAGACGGCGGCGTCGCCGTAGCGAGACACGAGGTACCGGCGCACGTAGTCGACGAAATAGGGGTACTTAGTGTCGACCTCACGCGGCCCGTAGAACACCGTCACCTTCTGGCCGGCCGGCGGCGGACCATTGGTGTCTGACCAGAGTTCCTGGGCGAGCGCGTCGGCAACTTCGACCTCGTTGAGGTAGCCGACGTCGAACATCTGACGAAGCGTCGCCTTGCGCTTGAACTCGGCGTTGGAGAGGTTCCGCCGAGGTTCGTATTTGCTCGGAGCGGGGATGATCCCGACAAGGGTCGCCGCTTCCGAGGCAGTAAGTGCGCGTATCGGCTTGCGGAAGTACGTCTCCGACGCGGCCGCCATCCCGTAGGCACCGTTGCCGAGGAACACGTTCGAGAGGTACTCGAAGAGGATGTCGTCCTTCTCCAGGTCACGGTCGAGGCGGTTGGCGATCACCGCGATTCGCAGCTTGCGCCACCCCCGGTCCAGAGTGCGACGGAGCGGCGTCGCGGTCGCGGTCCTTGCGTCCTTCACGTCCTCTTCGGGGTAGTACACCGTCTTCACGAGCTGCTGTGTGATCGTGGACGCGCCCTGTTCGGCCTCACCTGACTTGAGGTCTCGTCGTATCGCCCGAGCCAGGCCCTTGATGTCGACACCCTGGTGGGTATAGAACCGCCGATCCTCGGAGGCGAGAACGGCGTTGCGGAGGACCCGAGGGATGTCCTGCTTGCGCATGGGGATATTCGAATCGAATCGACGGAACACCGTGAGCAGCTGGCCATTCGCGTCGAACACGCTCGTCGGCAGGAGCGACGCCTGGACCTTCCGGTCGGGAATGGCGACCGGAACCGGAGTGAAGAGCACCACCCCGAGCACTGCGGCAATGAGCGCGAGCGGCACAACCGTGGCGCTGAAGACCGTCACCGTCACGGTCTTCAGCGTGACGCGCAACACGCGGGCGATCAGGCGGAGCACGGACCGAGTCTCGCGCCATCTCCTGCGCGCCTTCGAGATCCTCCGGACAGCAGCTCGCCAAGGGCGGACCGGCTCGGTCGGCGACCAGACGATCCCACCGCTCGGTCACCGATTCGGCGACACACTTGGAGTGTCCCGAGTCACAAGTCTGCTGCGGAACTCTCGGCCGGATTCCGCCGTGGCGGCGTCCTCGTCGTTGCGGTTGGACAAGGCAGGCGCTGCCTCCTGCGTCCTTCCCACAACGAAATCCGACTCGCGAGTTCCGCGAGCCGCTTACGACTCGGGACACTAGCGTCTCGGTCGTGTCCGAGCCGTCGCGTCCGCCGTCCGTGGACGCCCTGACGCGCCAGCTCACGTCGCACCCCGAGCTCGAGGGCGTCCCCCGTTCAATGCTTGCCGACGCCGCCCGCGTTGGGATCGCCGTGAATCGTCTCGATCCATTCACCGCTGCGGTTGGGGTCGCCCGGGGTTCGTCGCGCCGACTGCTGAAAGCCGTGATCAACGCGACCGGCACTCTCCTCCACACCAACCTTGGGCGCGCCCAGACAGCACCGGCCGCGCCCCATGGTGTGCAGCCGGTGCGAGGTCTCAACATCGAGTTCGATCTGGACACGGGCCGCCGCGGCTCACGCTTCGCGCCGACCGACACCCTGCTGACCCGCCTGACCGGCGCGGAAGCGTCGCTCGTGGTGAACAACTGCGCAGCGAGCCTCATCCTCGTGCTCGCCTCGCTGGCGCGGGGCCGCGGTGTCGTCGTCAGCAGAGGTGAGCTCGTCGAGATCGGTGGCGGATTCCGCATTCCGGAGATCATCGAGCAGTCGGGCTGCACGCTGATCGAGGTGGGCACGACGAATCGGACGCGGCGTGCGGACTACGCCCGTGCCATCGCGGACCACGACGCGGCGGTGGTGCTGAAGGTGCATCCGTCGAACTACCGGATCTCGGGCTTCACCGAAGAAGTGGGTGTCGCCGAGTTGGCGACCCTCGGACGGCCCGTCGTCGCCGATCTGGGCACCGGATTGCTCGACGCGACGACACCGTGGTTGGCCGACGCGTCGGGCGCTCAGCCCGACGTCAGCTGGATCCGCCGGGAGCCCAGCGTGCGCCAGTGGATCCACGATGGCGCCGACGTCGTACTGGCATCGGGTGACAAGGTGCTTGGCGGGCCGCAGGCGGGACTCATCGTCGGGTCGCGGGCCGTGATCGAGCGGTGCAGTTCGCACCCGCTCCTTCGGGCGTTGAGACCCGGCTCGATGATCCTCTCGTCGCTGCAGGACACCCTGCTCACCTACGTGAACGGTGCGGCGCGAACCCTTCCCTTCTGGGAGCAGGCCCTGCGATCCGTCGCCTCGCTCGAGACCCGGGTCGGTGCCGTGGTGGGCGAGCTCGCCGACGCACGTGTCGTCGGGTCGCCCTGCGCGTCGACGCCCGGCGGTGGCACCATGCCCGACACCACGATCGAATCGTTCGGGCTGCATGTGCGCGGAACGCACGTCGACGCGCTCCGCTCCTGGGCCACCCCGATCATCGCCCGAAGCGCCGAGGGCGCAACCGTCCTCGATCTCCGCACCGTGGACCCCGCCGATGACGCGGTGCTCACTGAGGCGCTGTCGTCGATCCTTGCGGCGCGTCGCGACTGATGGCCGACTCGACACCCTCGATCGAGAGCAGGGTCGTGGCCACGGCCGGTCACGTCGATCACGGCAAGTCGACTCTCGTGCGCACGCTCACGGGGATCGACCCGGACCGCTGGGCCGAGGAGAAGGCGCGTGGCCTCACCATCGACCTCGGGTTTGCCCACACGACGCTCCCAACAGGAATGGGCATCAGCTTCGTCGACGTACCCGGCCACGTCCGCTACCTGCGCAACATGCTGGCCGGCGTCGGTGCGGTCGACGCGTGCCTCTTCGTCGTGGCCGCCACCGAGGGTTGGAAGGAGCAGTCCGAAGAGCACCTGCGAATCACCCAGGTGCTCGGCATCCGCCACGGCATCGTGGCCCTGACAAAGGTCGGGCTCGTCGACGACGAATGGCGTCAGCTCGCCCGGCTCGACATCGAAGACCGGGTGGCAGGGACGTTCCTCGACGGTGCTCCGATCATCGATGTCGACTCGGTGACCGGCCGGGGAATCGATGAGCTCCAGGCGGCGCTGGGGGCGCTGCTGACGTCGATTCCCTCGCCCGATGACATCGGTCGGCCGCGGTTGTGGATCGATCGGGTCTTCGCCGCCAAAGGTTCTGGCACGGTCGTGACCGGCACGTTGACGTGCGGCTCCCTCGTCGTCGACGATCAGGTGGCCCTTGTCGGTCCCGCGTCCATTCGGAATGCGCGCATACGATCACTCCAGGCACACGGAAGGCCGCGGGATCGCGTCGGACCGGGAACCCGCGTGGCCGTGAACCTCGTGGGTGTCGGACACGACGACGTCGAACGAGGCGATGCGCTCGTGCACCCGAACGACTGGCACACCACCAAGCGCTTCGATGCCACGCTCCATGTCCTCGAAGCGCTCGACCACGAGGTGTCCCGGCGAGGGGCATATGCAGTGCACATCGGTTCGGGCGAGTATCCGGCCAAGGTCCGCATCCTCGGTACGTCGACACTCGAACCGGGAACCGCCGGTGCAGTGCGCCTTCACCTCCCGCACGAGCTCCCACTGCTGCCCGGAGATCGATTCGTGCTTCGGGAGCACGGGCGGGAGGAGACGGTCGGCGGTGGGGTCGTCCTCGATGTCGACCCGACGCGGCCGGCGAGCAAAGCGGCACCGTCGGACGAAGTGGCGCGCCTCGTGCGCGAGCGCAGGTGGATCAGTCTCGCCGACCTCCGTTTGCGGAGCCGCCAGCCATGGATGGGACCGATCCTCGACGAGTGGGCGGTCGATCCCGTGGAGCTCGAAGTGGCGAGCGCCCGTATCCTCGCCGCGGTCGACGGAGCCGGACCGTTGGGGCTCGATGCCGCCTCGCTCGGAGCACGCGACCGGCTCGTGGTCACGCATGTCCTCGGCGAGAGTCTCCGGGTGGACGGCGGCCGTGTGGTGCGCGTCGCCCAGATCGATTCTCTGGCCGACCATCCTTTCATACGCGCACTTATTGATGGCGGTTTCAGCCCGCCCGACGCGATCGGCGTCGATCGTTCCGAGCTTCGAGAGCTGGTCCGACGAAAGCTGATCGTGGAACAGGACGGGATCTGGTTCGCTCCCGACACCATCGCTGAGGCGTCCAGACGGGTTGCGGCGTTGCTCTCCGATCACCCCGAAGGGATCACCGTCTCGGTGATCCGCGAATCACTCGGAACGTCGCGCAAGTTCGCGCTGCCCCTTCTCGCCGTGCTTGACGGGACCGGCATGCTCCGCCGACGCGGCGACCTCCGAATCGCCGGACCACGCCTCCCCGAGCTCTGAGTCTTCAGCCGTCGATCAGCCCAGCGCCCGCGCCCGGGCGTCGATCAGCGCGCGTTTCACGGTGATCTCGCCGGCCGACCGTTCCTCATCGACCGGTGCCTCGATCCCGGTGATGTCGAAGGTCACGGTGACCGGGGACTCGTCGCTGGTGGACGGTTCCGGTTTCGCCGCCGATGTCAGCCCGAGCAGCGAGACCCGTGGTGGGTTGTCGTCCACACGCGGGCTTCGAAGTTTCGCTTCCGCTGCTTCGAACAGTTCCTCGTCCACCTGATCGGGGGCCAGTCCCCAGGCCGTCCGAACGTCCACCTCGGGGCCGACGAACCCATTGGACCGGAACGACTCGTGCAAGGCGCGCCGCTCGTCGACGGCAGCAACAAACTGCCCACGGTGCAGGCGCCAGAACCTCCTGGTCGGCGCGTCATCGACGAAGACGGCGTGGGGGACGGCGGACTGCAGTTCCCGGATGACCGTGCGGCGCTCCTTCCGAGAGCTCAGCGGAATCCGCGATCGGGTGCCGTGGCGGTCATGAACGAACAACGCGCTCGATGCGAGCGACTGAATCAGCGCAACGGGAAAGCCAAGCGCGCTCATAAATGTGGGCTCTGGAGAGATCCGCTCCCGGACCCACATCACATCGTTGCTCGGCATCAGCGAGAAGCCGTTGCGCGTGCGAAAAGCGATGAACCCGTCGGGAAGGTGGAGACGTCCGGACACCGTGTGGTCACGACGCATCGCCGTGTCGAAGGCGGCTCGAATCGCCTCCGCGTCGCCGAACCGGGCGAGTGACCGACCGGCTGGGCCCCGCATCGGATGACGAGCGTGGCGGAGTGCCCGGAGCATCGTGACGGCGGCGCCGATCGCCGCGGCGGCCGCCGCAGTCACCGCGATCTGGAGTTCGGTGCGGGTCGGCGAACCTGTATCGAGAATGAAGCGGGGTGCATCGTCGCCGGTCGCACCGAGCCCGGCGGCGGGCTGGACCGGAAGGCGGACCTGCTCGAGGAGTGTCAGTGGACGAAGCCGTCCCCAGACGGCCTCACCCGATTGCGCGACGGCCCGGTCGAGGGCGACGAGTCGCTGGGAGGAGGAGACCACGACGAGCGCGTCCGGTGGCGACTGGGGAGTCCGCGCCACGATGTCGCCGACCACGACGCGGACCGGCCCACGATGTCCATCGGCCAGGTGCTCAGCCGTGGCCACCGGTGCGCCGCGAACGACGCCCTCGACATACGGCCACCACGCCTGAGCCGCGACCCCGATCACGGAAATGGTCAGCAGCGACGAGAGCATCGGCACGCGTGCGCCGAGACGAACCGCTCCCGAAAAGCTCAACTGCGAAGACGTTGCACCCATTGACATGAACTATCGGCAGACCTCCGGAAAAAGTTGAGGCCTGATGGACCGTCGAGGGTGGGGACCGTGTGCCGGTCGCACCGAATCGACGAATCGTCGACACTGGGTTGATTCTCCAGGGCTCGGGCGACGCGCACGGAGGGGTTCCGCGAGGTCAGTCGAACACGCCGGGGTTCAGGAACTGGCGTTCCATGAACGCTCCACGCTGCGAACCGGTCAGCTCCCCGGCGTCGCATACCTCGTCCCACCCGTCACGGATCACCGCAACTTGATCCGCCACGATCGCCTGAGCGTCGACACGGTCCACGTGATAGACGGCGGCCGACGCGACCAGGTCCCGGAGATGGGCGGTGCGGCCACCGTCAGCAGCGAACGCCATCGCCTGACGGGCATCGCGTCCGGTACGCGCCTGAGGGCAAATGTCATACGCCGGACTCAGCACCATTCCGGCAGGAACGATGAGACACGCATGGTTGCGGCCGTGGTCGTCGGTGTTTCCGCACAACATGTTGAACGCGATGCGGGCAAACAACTCGCGAAGCGTCGCATCAGGCTCCACGCACAGCTCACGGATCTTGTGGGCCAAGTCGACATACGTGGCATACCGACCCTCCGGGAACGTCGTCAGGCCCAGCATCGTGAGCGCCGACACCACCCGGCGACGGCGGCCCGCCCTGTCACGATCGAAACGTTCGACGAGCAGGGCGTAACGGCCTGCCGCGCGTGTGAGTTCCACCGGGGCCACGTTCAGGCCGGCCCGGCGCGCCAGCTCCATCGCCACGAACTCGCCTTGGACCACCGGGAACGAATCTGTCGATGACGAGAACTTCGCGATCAGATGCCGTCCATCTTCGACCAGCAACGCCTTCGGACGCGCACCGCCGATCGAAGTGCCGTGCCCCAACGCTGCTTCCAGCGCCGCATTCAGCTGTTCTCCGTCCTCGATGCGCTGGGCTGCGGTGGCCAGGTCATCGAGGCTGGGATGGTCCGTAAACCGGGCCTGGTAGGCAGTGGCGCTGCTCTGGAAGTCGAGCGCACCGAGGCGACCTGACCCTGACTCCAGCAGGTACGTCAAGTCGGAGAACTCACCGGTAGGGGCACCCAAACGGTGGTTGATGAGGCGCCGCCCCCACGAGTCCGGCAGCGCATCATCAAGACACAGCGGCAACCCGAGACCTGACACCGCAAACTGCGGGCCGGCTGTCAACGGCAGCTCCCGGTCATAGACGGGGACAGCTTCGGGGCGCTCCCGGTACGACCGGGCGTACGTGAACGAGATCCGCCCACCGTCATCATCGACACGACCGCAGACCACCGGCTCCGTGGCCTCTGGCAGCCAGATCCACACGAAGGCGGTTGTCGGCTCAGAAATCATCGTCAACCCGGCGGCGGGGACGCGCCGCGGCCGGCAGCAAGGCCAACTCGGAACGCTTCTGCAAGTTGTAGCGCTCACGAACGTCGGGGCGTTCGTCGAACAGCGGCACCCCGACCAGCTTCGCTGCTTCGAGGACCGTGCCGATGGCGACGCCAGGGTCGCCGCGCTCCACCTTGATCAGCGTGGGCGCGGACACCCCGACACGCTCCGCGAGATCACGGACCGTCATGCCGCGGTGGATCCGGCCGCTGCGGATCGCAGCAGCCAGGATCGCCAAGACCTCCGCTGTCGCCGGGGAAACAGGAACTGCCATGTAGATATACTTTCACGGACAGTTGTTCCAGTCAATTATTCTTGCACCTTCGGGATATCAACAACGGCTTCGCTGATGAAGACCTTTGCTCCGAGGGATCCCTCAGCCGGGCAGTTTCTGGCCCATGCCGCACGCCTTTGTCTGCCCACCCTCGGGAAAGGTGAGCACGTATTCGTTGCGCGGGTCGGCCATGTTCACGAACACCGGATTGTTCGCCGACACTGGAATCGGACGGGCGGTCGCCGAACGACCGTCACGGCGAACGGTGATCAGCAGCGTTCCTTCGACGAGGGGGACGACCTTGACCGAAGACGGCTGGCGCGGCAGCAGCGAGACCTGCGGACTGGCCCCCTGCGGGAAGAAGCCCAGACACCCGCTCTCGACCGGCTCCGCCGTCATTCGTCCCAACGATGCAATGGTGATCGCGCGACCGTCGAGCGGCACACGCGGTTCGGGAGTCACGTCGACGGAGCTCTGCGCCAGCACGGCCGTCAGCGACTGCGGGTCCGGCCGTCCCGGCGGCACCTTGCCCTGGACCAGCAAGGCACGAAGGCCGGTGATCCGGAGATCGACACTCTGCGGATCGGGAATGGCGTCGGGTGCGGCGAAACTCGAGTTGGCCACGGCGAAGGCGGCAACGATCGATCGCTTCGTCACCTTCTCCGTTCGCCCCTCCAGGGCGGCCGCGTCGGAGAGTGTGCCGACGGAGGTGACCACGGCAAGCACTCCGGCCACGGTGGCGAGCCACTGCCATTGGCGCGCGCCAAGTGGACCGACGAGTGGCTCACCTCCGGACCGGTCTCGTGTTCCGAAGGCGCGGGCCATGGCCACGAACGTGAGCGGCGCGAGGAGGACGAACAGCACGTAGGAGTACCGCGAGGCGTTCGGGTTGTCGACCTCGACCCGTCCGACGGCAACCAGGCCGAGGAACGGCAGCGCTGCCGCCGCCAGGCCGAGCACACTCGCGTGGGTGTGGCGGATCGTTGTCGCTTCACGGGCCACGAAGATCAGCAATGCGACGACCACCAGGACACCGAGTCCGGGCAGGCCGAGGGTCCGGTCGAACGTGGTGGTGATGGCCCGCCACGAATACGCCACGGCCTTGTAGGGAACCGACGTCCAACGCGTCTCGACCGGCTGGGCATTGCGTCCGTACGCGATGGTCCAGGCCACCTGGGTGACGGCCGGGACGACGCCGACCAACGCAGCGCGACGCCATCCGTGGCGGAGGAGGGCGACGACGACGCCGGCAGCCACCATCGACACGCCGACCCCGGCACACATGAGCCCGGCGATCCCGACGAACCACGCAAGGACCAGACGGGACCGAGTGAGAGATCCCGGAGCCACGTCGACGACCTCGGCGAGCAGCAGGCCGGCGATGCATGCACCCATCCATGCGAATTGAAAGGCCCACAGCAGGTTCTCTGCGCCGGCGCCGTAGACCACGAAGATGGCCACGGCGAAACAGCGCATCACGACCGGCACACCGCTGCGCCGCAGCAACCGCACCAGCAGCGCCACGACGATCAAGTGAAAGGCGTAGAGCACGACCAGATACGGCCAGTACGCCCGCAAACCAACCACGCCGAACACGGCCCGGTACACGAGGATCGGCAGGGTGGACCAGTGCTCGTTGTGCGGGGTGAGCAACATGTCGGCGACCGCTCCGAGATCGGAGAGCGGCGGACGAGACCGTGTGGCGATGAAGTCCCACTCGTCGGCGAAGAACCACTGTCCGCTCGAGACCGCGAGCCAGTACATCCACGCGATGCCGACTGCGGCGATGGGCACCTCCGGCCACCGTCGCAGCATCGACCAACGGCTCACGCCACGCGCGTGCCGCTCGCTTGGTGCAACGGTGTCGGAGGTGGCGATCAGCTCGTGCCGCCCGCGGAGGTCGGGTCGACGCGGATTCGACCGGCGTCGACGGACATCAGAAGCCCGCCCGCGCTGATCGGAGAGAACAGATTCGACCGGCGTCGACGGACATCAGAGCCCGCCCGCGACGGTCGGGTCGACGCGGTTTCGACCGGCGGCGGACATCAGAGGCCCGCCCGCGGTGATCGGACGACGCGGGTTCGGGCGGCGGCGGCGGTCATCAGATGGTGCCGGACTTGATCGCGTCGTCGATCCAGGGAATGACGATGTCGAGCATGTCGCTCAGCCCGGTCGTGGCCTCGTAGCCGAGCAGGCGCTTGGCCTTGGACACGTCGGGTACGCGCTTTTGCACGTCGTACTCGTACGCCTCGTCGGACACGTAGGCAAAGGGCTTCACTCCCTTGTGGACCTTGTCCCAGATCACCTCGGCGAGCGCCAGCACGGTGGTGGACTCGGCGGTGGAGATGTTGAAGTCCTCGTTCAGCGCCGCCGGGTGCTCCATGCAGGT
>JANPDB010000610.1:0-1582 GCA_031431255.1 Acidimicrobiia bacterium
GTGTGTGTCGCCTCATCCGAACGACGACTCGCTCAGCAACTTCGGATCGTTCCGAGGAAGCGCCTTCATCTCGTGGCGAACGGTGTCGGTCACCGCGACGAGGTACCCCGATCCCCGGCCGCGAAGACCAACGGACTCGAGTTGGTAATGGTGGCGCGGCTCTCCTCGCCGAAACGGCAAGACGTGCTCATCGATGCGCTCCGAGGACTCCCGGACGTCAGCGTCACCTTCGTCGGCGATGGCTCGAATCGAGACCGGTTGGTCGACCTGGCGAAACCCCTCGCTCACCGCGTTCGTTTCGTGGGCTACGCCGATGCCGACTCGTACCTCGCGTCATCCCACGCTGCGGTTCTCCTCTCGGACTACGAGGGCCTCCCTCTCTCGGTAATCGAAGCGATGCGCCACGGCCTTCCGGTGATCACCAATCGGCTCCCCGGCCTCGTTGACGCAATCGAGCACGGACGCAATGGCCTCACATGTGAGCTTTCGGCGGCGAGCGTCGCCGCCGCCATCGAAACACTCCGTAACGACGCAGTCCGGACAGGGCTTGGTGCAGCAGCACGTGACGACTGGCGGGCACGCTTCACCGCCGAGGTGATGACGGACGGCTACGAGCGGGTGTACGAGTCAGCGCGATCCGGCCGGTCCACGTCATGACGGGAGCGCGACGACCGCGCTGACCTCGTCAGGGGCTGGCCTGGTCCACGAATGCGCTGCGGCATGCCGCAGGACCAGGGCACCTCGTCCCGATGGCAGAGCGACGGTCCAGCCGGGGTTACGCGGAGACGGCAGCCCGGCCGCGCAACGGGGCGGCGGCCTCGGCTACAAACGTGGCAAAGAGGGCCGGACTGGTGAGCGGCCACGAGTGGATGCCCTTGACGGTGCGTCCTTCCACCTTGGCCGCCGTGCACAGCGACTCGAAACTCGACTGCGGGATGACCCCGTCACGATCGCTGTGGACCACCGTGATCGGAACGCGACGCTCGGCGACGGTTCGGAGTGCGGCGACAAGGTCGGCGTTCCGCGCGAGTCGGCCGACCTTCGCCACGCCGAAGGGATTGCGAAGCACGTTCGGCACAAGATCTTGGAACACGCTGGGCAGCATGGAGCCGGCACTTCCGAGAAGACCGACGACGTCGGCGGGGATGGCCCGTCCCCAGTCCCACATCGGGCGCTCGGCCATCGGCTTCTCGCCTCCGTCGCCGGTCCGCCATGCGCCACCGACGCTGTTGATGAGGACGAGCGCTTGGGCATATCCGGGGTTGTCGGCCATGACCCGGATCCCGACCCCGCCGCCGAACGAGTGGCCGACGATGATCATCGGGGTGATGCCGGTGGCCTTCACAAACCTGGTCAGCCACCGGGCGTAGCCGACGAACGTCCGATTGCCCGGTTCGAGGTCGGGGGTGCCCCCGAAGCCGGGGAGGGCGGGCGCAACGACATGGAAGCCGAGCTGGGCGAGGCGGCGGAGACCGCCCCGATACGCGTGATGGCCAAGCCCCCAGCCGTGCAGGAACAACACCGTGGGGCCGGTCCCACCGACGGTGTAGTGGACGATCTTGGTATCGACGCGCACCTCGGC
>JANPDB010000611.1:0-3284 GCA_031431255.1 Acidimicrobiia bacterium
CGGAGGTCCGCGTCATCTACCCGGCGATCGGCGGCGCGTTCGGCGGTCGTGAAGACATGACCCTGCAGATCGTGCTCGCCCTTGCCGCGAAACGGCTCCAAGCACTCGGCATCGATCGCAGGGTTGCCACCGTGTGGTCCCGGGAAGAGTCAATCGTCGGCCACCACAAACGCCACCGGGGCAAGGCGCATGCCAAGTGGGCCGCCACTGCCGACGGGAAGCTGCTTGCCTGTGAGGCCACCGCCTACCTCGACGCCGGCGGCTACAACTACACGACCAACAAGGTCCTCGGGAACCTGCACTTGGCGATCTGCGGTGCCTACGAGGTACCGAACGCGAAGGTCGACAGCTACGGCGTCTACACGAACGCGGCGATCGGCGGCGCATTCCGCGGCTTCGGCGGTCCGCAGGGAACATTCGTCGCGGAGAGTCAGATGAACAAGCTCGCCGAGGCTCTGGGCATCGATCCGGTCGAGATCCGTCGTCGCAACGTGCTGCGCGAAGGGAGCATCGGCATCACCCAGACCGTCATGCCCACCGGGGTGACGCTTCCCGAGGTGCTCGAGGCGTGCGCCGAGCGTTCACACTTCGATGAACCGCTCGCGCCTGCGCCGCCGTTCTCGCCCGTGGCATCGCTTCCGGCGGTCTCCGGGGCGATCAAGCGCGGGCGCGGCGTCGCGTGTGCGTACAAGAACATCGGGTTCTCTTTCGGGTTCCCCGAGCGCTGCGAGGCAGAGATCCACCTCTTCGGCAACGAGGGCGACGAGTCACCGACCGACGCCGTGGTGTTCCACGGCGGAGCCGATGTCGGCCAGGGCGCCCATACCGCGTTCCTCCAGATGGCCGCCGAAGCGGTCGGCCTTCCGGTCGAGAAGGTCAAGGGCGTGTTCTCCGACACCTCCACGTCGGGTGACTCCGGATCGGCGAGCGCAAGCCGGCTCACGTGGATGTCGGGCAACTCGATCCTTGGGGCCGCCGAGGAGGCCGACAAGGCCTGGCGGGAGGGTGCCCGTCCGGCGATCGGCCGGTTCCGCTACACGCCGCCGCCGACGGAGCCGCTGAGCCCGGTCGACGGTTCGTGCATGCCGAACTTCTCCTACGGCTACGTGGCACAGGTGGTCGAGCTCAGCGTCGACACCGAGACCGGCCACATCGTCGTCGACCATGTCATAAGCGCGCATGACGTCGGCCGAGCCGTGAACCCGATGGGCGTTGTCGGACAGATCGAAGGATGTGTGGTGCAGGCCCACGGCTATGCCCTCAGCGAGGACCTGCAAGTCAGCGACGGGCACATCACGAACCCCCGCTTTTCCGGCTATCTGATCCCGGGCATAGGTGATATCCCGCGACGGGTCGAGTCCGTCATCCTCGAGCTCGCCGACCCCCTGGGGCCGTTCGGTGTGAGGGGGATGTCCGAGATGCCGTACATGACCTACGCCCCGGCGGTCACCGCGGCACTCCACAATGCGACCGGGGTCTGGTTCGACAAGTTCCCGCTGACGCCGTCATTGGTGCTCGCCGGCCTCAAGGCCGCCGGCGGCTGACGCCGTTACTGCGCGGGTCGCGGTCCGCTTGCCGTCACCAGAGGCTCGACCGCAGCAACCGGTTCGTTTCGCAGCTCACGCGTAAGGGTGAGGAACAACACACCCCAGCACAACTGCAAGATCGCAAGCGCACGGATGGTCGAGATGGGACCCCAGCGGCTCGATGCCCAACCGGCCGCACCGAGGGAGATGCTCATCGAGAGCGTGACGAGGGCAAAGTCGGCGGCGCCGATCCGACCGCGGACCTCGTCGGGCGCCGTCATGGCGATTCCGTAGATGACCGATGACCATTGCGCTCCGCCACCGAGGTGCGCCAGAAAGACCGCAACGGCGGCGAACGCGAGCGCCGTCGCCCAGGACACGAACAGGTAGCCGAGGCCGTACGCGATCGCTCCGACACCGCAGCAGGTGATCACACCGGGAAGTCCTCGCCGAGCGGCGATGCGGACGAACCACGGACCGCTCAGCACTCCGAGTCCGCGAGCGAACAGGAGGATTCCGGTGCCACCATCACCGGCGTCAAAACGGCGCTTCGCCAGCACGGCAAGCAGGCCGACCACCCCGGTTCCGAGTCCGAATCCGGCTTTCGAGAAGAGGAACACCTTGATGTACCGGTTCGATCGGGCATAGCGGATCGCCTCGACCGAGTCAGTAATCGGTCGCATCGGCTGACGAGGCGCGCCGCTCGCGCGCTGCGACGTCCTTCCCCGGATGGTGCTGATCAGTAGCCCCGCGACGACGAAGCTCGCCGCGTTCAGCCCGAACGCCGCGGAACGACCGAATTGACTGGCCACGAGAGCCCCGAGGCCGGAGCCGATGGCGAGCATCGCCCCCCAGACCGATGACGACGCCGCCAATGCCGTCGGGAGATCCTCCGGATCGACGAGGTTCACGATCGCCGCCTGCGACGCTGGCCCGAAGAACGCTCCGATGCCGGCAATACCGCCTTGGGCCAGGAAACCGAATCCGATCCAGCGCGTCTGCGAGGCGAGGAACCCCAGGGCCACGACACCCTGCAGCACCGAGCAGGCCACCATGATCCGGCGACGGTCGAATCGATCGGCGACCGGCCCGGAGAGCGGCGTAACCAGGAACGCCGGCAGTGCCGAGACCACGAACACCAGCGTGGCCAGCAGGTCCGAGTCGGTCCGGTCGAGCACCAGACCGGCAAAGGCCACGGTGGCGAACCAGTCGCCGGCGAACGAGATGACCTGCGCAATCAACAGCGTTCGGTAATCGCGGTTCCGACGAAGAAGCGACCAGAGCACTGCTGCACGGTACCGGCCCCACGGCAGGTTGTGACAACCTCGGTGGGAACTCAAGGTGGGTCCTCCCCGCGACGATTGGTACAGCGATGAAGAGTGAACAGATCGTCGTTGTCGGTGGAGGGATCGTCGGTCTGGCGACCGCGTGGACGCTCGCGCGACAGCGTCCCGGGTCGTCCATCACCCTGGTCGAGAAGGAATCCGATCTGGCCCGCCATCAGACCGGGCGCAACTCCGGGGTGATCCATTCCGGGATTTACTACAAGCCGGGCAGCCTCAAGGCGACGATGTGCCGAGCCGGCGCGGAGTCGATCGTCGAGTTCGCGAAGGAGCACGGTGTCTCCTACGAGATCTGCGGCAAGCTCATCGTCGCCACCAAGGAGTCGGAGATACCCGGTCTGCTCAAGCTGTACGAGCGGGGGAAGGAGAACGACATCCCCGTTCGTCTCATCGACGCCGACGAGGCCAGGACGAT
>JANPDB010000612.1:0-6304 GCA_031431255.1 Acidimicrobiia bacterium
GAGCTGATCATGCGGGCGTGGAAGGAGACCGAGCCGTTTGCCTTCGACGGTCAGTTCAACCAGCTGCGCTATGTGAACTGCTGGCCGAAGCCGATCCAACAGCCCCATCCGCCGATCTACATCCCCGGTGGCGGTTCGATCGAGACGTGGGACTTCTGCATCGAGAACGACTACAACTACTCCTACCTTTCGTACTCCGGATACAAGGCCGGCAAGATGCTCCTCGACGGCTACTGGGAGCGGGTGGCCGCGCTCGGCAAGGACGACTCGCCGTTCCGGGCCGCATTCGCCCAGACGATCTGCGTGGCCGAGAACGATGCCCAGGCCGAAGAGCTCTACGCCGAGCACATCTTGTACTTCTACAACCGGTGCCTCCACGTGTATCCCGGCTTCGCCGACCCGCCCGGATACCGCACCGTGAAGACGATCAAAGCCGGTGCGCTGAGCCAACTCCGACGCTCCAACCAGAAGAGCTTCACTCAGCTCACCTGGAAGGACCTGGTGGAAGGTGGCTACGTGATCGCCGGCGGGCCCGACACCGTCCGTGAACGCATGGAGGACATGATCAAGTCGCTGCGGGTCGGCTTGGTCTTCGGTCTGTTCCACCAGGGCTCGATGCCCGACTGGCTCACCCGCTACAACACCCAGATGTTCGCCGAGAAGGTCATGCCCCAGCTGCGCAACATGTGGCCGGAGCACGAGGGCGACAACCGCTGGTGGATCAAGCCGCTCGAGGGGCGCGTGCAACCAGAGGTCTCATTCGAGGATCGGCTGCGCGACGGTCTCAGGCCGTCGTGAGGTCGCCGGTTTCGTTCTCGGTCACCACGGGGCGGGGCATTGCGTCGGAGGTCCGTGGCTTCGGGACGGATGGATCGGGTGTGGTGTTCCTCCACGGCACCACAGGTCTCTTCGACGACGAGCCGATGCTCAGCGCGCTTGGCAATCACTACCGCGTGTTCGCCCCTGCGCTGCCCGGCTACGGACCGGAGGCTGGCGATTCCGGTGAGACGCAGCTCGACGACATGCTCGACGTTGCCCTGCACGGCTGGGATCTCGTCGACGCCATCAAGGGGCAGGTCGGGCTGGCCGGGCCGGTGCATCTCGTCGGCCAGGATGTTGGCGCCATGATCGCCGCGGAGATGGCCGTTGTCGCTCGCCATGACGTCGCCCGGCTCGCGTTGGTCAGTCCACTTGGCATGTGGGTGGCGTCGGCGCCGATCCCCGACATTTTCGCCATGCTCCCGTTCGAGTTCCCGGCCGCGCTGTTCTCCGACGTTGCGCTCGGCACGCAACTGCTCACGAAGGGCCTCGACTTCGAAGATCCGAAGGCGATCGAGGCGTTCCAGGTGCGTAACTCGCGTCGGCTCGGGTTCATGGGTAAGTTGCTCTTCCCCGTCCCGAATCGACGTCTGTCGACGCGGGCGTATCGCATCTCCGCGCCGACGCACGTGGTGTGGGGCGCCAACGACAAACTCACGCCGGTGGAGCCGTATCGAGTGGCGTGGGACTCGGCGATCACGAAGGCGACGAGCACAGTGATCGACGACGTCGGCCACAGCGTCCACGTGGAGCAGGGGGAACTCTGCGCACGGATCATCGGGGACTTCCTCGCGGGATGATCGTCAGGCGACTCGTGCCGTGGCAGGGCTCGGTGGCGCGAGACTCTTGCGGGTGGAACTGATCACGGCGCGCCTGGCCCTGCGCCCGGCGTCGCCCGAGCACGTGGACCTCCACGTGGAGCTCGACTCCGATCCCGAGGTGATGCGTTTCATCAGCGGTGGCCGCGCCAGCACGCGCGAGGAGATTGAACAGATCGTTCGCGAAGTACGGGGTACCAGGTGGACGGCGACTCTGTTGGACTCGGAGGTGTTTGCCGGTTGGTTCTCTCTCCGCTCGAGCGGGCCCGGCGAGTTCGAGCTCGGCTACCGGTTGCGGCGGGCCATGTGGGGCAGAGGTTTGGCGACCGAAGGAACGGGGGCGCTTGTCGATCATACGTTCACCGCTCATGACGCTGCTCGGGTCTGGGCCCAGACCATGACGGTCAACGCTCGGTCGCGTGCCGTGATGGAACGCTGCGGCCTTCACTATGTGCGCACGTTCCACTACGACTGGCCCGACGTCATCGAAGGCGGCGACGAAGGTGACGTCGAATACGAACTCGTTCGTGACGACTGGCTCGCGTTGCGCAACCGGTGGTGAGTCGACGGGTCACCGTTACCTACGGTCTTGTGGGGACCTACGTGACGATCAACGCCAGGTTGATGCTGGCGGCGAGGGTGCTCGAGCTACCCGTCAGGACGAGGGGGTAGGTGCCGGGCGTCGCGCCGATGGGCACGGTCACGGTGAGCGTGACGTTCGGCGCGCTGCCGCCTGCCCCGATCGTGACCCCGGCGGGGAGGCCGGAGACGACAAAGGTGATGGAGCTGGCGAATCCGCCGCTCGGCGTGATCGTCACGCCATAGGACGACGAGGCGCCACGGGCGATCGAGAGGCTGGACGGCGTGGCGCTCAACCCGAACCCGCCGGTGGGGGCGAACACGTTGAGGATCGTCGGGTAGGAACGGGTGACCGATCCAGCGACGCCGACGATGCTGAGCGGGTAGGACCCCGCGGCAACGGCAGTCGTTGCGTTGAAGATCAACGTCGAGTTACCGAAGGTGGGGTTGGGGATGAAGGTGGCCGAAACCCCCGGCGGCAGTCCGTTCACTCCGAGGGTCACGATCGGTGCGGTCGGCCCGACGAGGCGGTACCCGATCTGTGAGGAGACGGTGCCGCCGATCTGAAGGTTGGCCGAGGCCGGGACGACGAGGGCGAAGTCAGGGGTGTTGGTGACGCTCAGGATGACGCTCGTGAAGCGGGCGTTGAGTGGATCGGAAGTGGCCTTGATCGTCACCGTATAACGACCGTTGGGCGTCGACGCCGACGGCGTTGCATAGAGGACGGTGCCGCCTCTTGTCGGATTCGGCGAGAAGTTCGACGTGACCCCCGTCGGAAGGCCCGTCGCACTGAACGTCACATCCCCGGTGTAACCACCGGACCGATCGACGGTGAAGCCGAACGCTGCAGTTTGTCCGGTGACGACAGCAACCTCGGGATGGTCTGCGCGAACACCGAACGCCGTCGTCGCCGGCGGGGGTGGAGGCGGCAATGGCGTGGTCACCGGTGGGAGAGAGGCCGAGCCAACGACATCGAGATACACGGTGAAGCTCTTGGACGGCGCCCGCGAGACCGTGCGGACCGACACGGCGAACAAACCCGTCGTCGTGATCGAAGGCACCGTGACCATCAGCTCATATTGACTGCTGTTCAACTGGCTCACCGACGTACTTGCTCCGACCGGTGAGCCGCTGAACGCGAAGCCGAGAGGGCCCACCTTGCCCGTTGTCCTGATCACGAAGGGATAGCGCGCGGTCCCACCCGGAACGACGGCCTGGCGCGGCTGCAAGGTGATCGTCACGCTCTTTGTTGCCGCAGACGCGGGTTCCCCGATGGCGGACCCGATGGCGAAAAGGGTGAAGAGAACAGCACCGAGCAATCCACGGACACGACGATGTGCAGTCATGGGCAGAAGCTTGCACCCCTCAGCCACTTGGGTCTAGAGGCGAAGGCCTGGGCACTGGCGGCCACCCGGCCCCACCCGGCCCCCACGCTCGTCCCCCTTGCGTCGGCCCGAGGCGTCGGCCCGGGGCGTCCGGGGTCCCAGACGCGCGCCGCGTCGGTCGCCCAAACCCGACGAGGTCAGAGATTCGCCCGGCCGCGACCGGTCACGGTAGCGTCCCCAGCCATGCGCGCCGCCGTCCTGAACGAACAGCCCGGGAAACTCGAGATCGAGGACCTCCTCGTCGACAACCCCGGTCCCAACGAAGTCCTGATCCGAGTTGTCGGTGCCGGGTTGTGTCACTCCGACCTGCACTTCATGGAGGCCAGCTATCCCACCAAGGTGCCGTGCGTGGCCGGTCATGAGTCGGCCGGCGTCGTCGAGGCGGTCGGCAGCGAGGTGACCTATTGCAAGCCGGGTGATCACGTCGTCACCTGCCTCTCGGTGTTTTGTGGCCAGTGTCGGCTCTGTCTTTCCGGGCGTCCGCAACTGTGCGTGAACAAGGACGCCGCGCTGCGTCCTGCGGGAGCGCCACCCCGACTGCGCAAGCACGACGGCACGCCGGTCGAGCAGCTGATCCGTCTCGGTGGGTTCGCCGAGATGATGCTCGTGCATCAGAACGCGGTGGTCGTGATCGATCGCGAGATGCCCCTCGACTGCGCCGCGCTCGTCGGGTGCGGCGTGCTGACGGGGACCGGTGCGGTGTTCCGCACCGCCCGGGTCGAGCCCGGGTCCCGCGTGTGTGTGATCGGCGCCGGCGGTGTCGGCCTGGCGGCGATTCAAGGCGCCCGCATCGCCGGTGCCGGACAGATCGTCGTGGTCGACCTGTCCGACAGCAAGCTCGAGACGGCCAGACAGTTCGGCGCGACCGACATTGTCAATGCGTCGACGGTCGAAAACGCCGTCAAAGCCGTGAAGGCGCTCACCGGCGGGGGAGTCGACTACAGCTTCGAGGCGATCGGACTCAAGGCAACGGCCGATCAGTCGTTCCAGATGCTCGACGTCGGTGGCACGGCCACGGTGATCGGCATGATCCCGCCGAGTGCGATGGTCGAGGTTCGCGGGGTCGACCTGCTCAACGAGAAGAAGATCCAGGGCTCGATGATGGGTTCGAACCAGTTCCGTACCGACATCCCGGCACTCATCCGCATGTACATGGACGGTCGCCTCAAGCTCGACGAGATGGTGTCGGCCCGCATGGGCCTCGACGATGTGAACGACGGCTACGCAGCGATGAAGCGCGGCGAGGTCAGTCGCCAGGTCATCGTCTTCGACTGATCGGCAACTCCGCGCGGGATCGTCCTGCCGGTCGAAACGGCGAACGACCAAGTGAACGAAAGTTGCCACGCGGACCCACGCAAATGATCAATATTGATCATTCGATAGGTACTTTGCCTCAGTACTATCGATAGCGCTTCACCTTCGGAAATCCGCGTTGTAACCAACAAAGAGGAGATTCACATGGGAGAGAATCGAGTTGTGGCTGGCGCGCTCAGTCATGAAGAGATCGTCAAGTCGTTCCTTGGATCCAAGGCTGTCGACTTTGCGGCCCTCGGCAGGTTTGTGACGGAATACGGTGAGTCCATCGTGTCATCGGGCCGCGGCGACTACGGCGTCCGCTTCGGTCACTACAACATCTTGGCGTGCTTCAACATCGGACCACGCGACTTCGGGATCGGTGACATCGCCAGGAGCGGCATCGCCAAGGAACTGGCCGGCTGACCGAGACCCGAGTGGAGCGGGAGCGGTTGGCGCAGTGAATACTGCGCCAACCGTGGGGCTCGCCTCACGCAACGACCGCGGCGACGAAGGAATTGATGTGGGTTCCGACCCGACCACTACATGGCACCGCCGGGACCTTGCCCATCGGGTGTGCCGCGCTCTTCTCGTCGGAGAACGGGTTCTGAGGTTTCTTGGGGACACCGGTTACCGGGATGACGAGGATCTGGAAGACAGCTTCGGACCCGACAAGCCTTTCGCCGAGACGGCCATGCTGCTGCACGTCGCTTCGGGCGTTCGAGGGTTCCCCGACCTGACCAACCGTGTCGCCGGCCTGACCGATGCGCTGGCCCGCCGTGCTCGCGCCCCGCGCACGGCGTGCGCGATTGCGCTCCATCCGTCGATTGCGCTGCAGCTGGCCATGCCCCACGTGCTGCTCACCCGGCTCGGTCACCCCGACGCCCGCTTCGACGAGGTTCTGGGTCTCAGCATGCAGAGTTCCGGCGCCCGTGGTCGTGAGGTCGTGCCGCACCGAATGCTCGAACGCATGTGGATCATGTCATTGTGGACCAGACATGAACCGGGATCCGATTTTGATGCGGCCGCCCAACAGTCGGTGCTCAATCACCCGCTTGATCTGATCTGGGGCACGCGCGAGGACGCTTATGCGCACACTCATACATTCATGTATTTCACGAATTTCGGGTACTCCCGACGTGAGCTTCCCCGTGCTCGGTCGGACGTGCTGGCGGAGTCGGGAGTGCTGCTTGCCCGGAGCCTGCTCCTCGGCGACTTCGACCTTGCCGGGGAGGTGCTGATGGCGTGGCCGCTCACCGGTGAGCCGTGGAGTCCAGCGGCGGCGTTCGGGTTCCGGGTCCTGGCCGAGCTCGAGGATCGTGTCGGGTTCCTTCCGGCGAAGAACGGCACACCGGCGAAGTTCATCGACCTCGTGGCCGCCGAACGCACCAAGTACGCGCTGGCCTCGTC
>JANPDB010000613.1:0-4119 GCA_031431255.1 Acidimicrobiia bacterium
ACCATCCGACGTGGACCGACTCGATGCACGAGCGGCCCAGTCACCGCGCCCAGCGAAAAGTACGCGAACGCGGTGATGGCGAAGACGAGTGCAGTAGCGCCGCGTCCGGCATCGAACTCCTCGGCCATCGGCCGGACGAAAGTGCCGAACGAGTACGCGGTGGCGAAGACCGTGAACATCGACAATGCGGCGAGCGCCATGTCGAACCACGCACGACCGCCGTCGAGCTGCGGACCGGCCGACCCGCTTGCCGGCTCCGCGGTGCTCGCGACGGGACTCACGACCGCACCCTACGCCGCCATGCTCATCAGCGCCGGGTCCGCTGTGGCTTTGCGGCCAGGACACGAAGTGACCGTTCGAATTCCTGGGCGAGAATGAGGCGGGCACCATCGAGGGCAATCGGACGAACTGCATCCATGGCGGCGGCGAGTTCGTCGGGTCGGCCCCGTCCGGCAAACGACCGTCCGGTCTCGGACGCGAACAGTTCTACGAGTTCGTCGGCCGCTCGTGCCAGTCGGCGTCGGAGCAGGACCGCAGCCTTCGCTCCGACATCGACGCTGACACCGGCATCGAGCATGCGCAGTGAGAGGTCGAGCAGGGCTCGGCTGGGAGCAACGAAGGTTCCGTCCTCGCGCCGATCGAGCAGTCCGGCGTCGACCATCTCCCCGACGATGCGATGGGGATGACGGCCGAGGAGACTGTGGACCTCGGCGCGGGTCATGGCCGCGGGGTCATCGTCGGCCCACCGGGCGCGGAGCACGTCGTCGACCCCCAACCACTCAGTGACGGACCGATGGTCTCGATTCCGTCCGAGTAGTTGCTTGATCGCCTCGATCTTGAGTCCGCGGGCCTGGAGCTCGGAGATCTGTTCGAGGCGTTCGAGATGACCGGTCGCGTAGCGGGCTTCTCGGCCCACCTTGCGGGGGCTAAGGAGAATGCCCTCCGATTGGTAGTACCGAATGGTGCGGGCACTGACGCCGGAACGCTCGGCAAGCTCGTCGAGGCTCAGGTCTTCGGGCACCGGATCACGACCGTCGGGTGGCATCACCCCATCATCACACGGCCGCCCGATAGTGACAGTGTTCACTGACGAAATATGTTGCCAGTGTTTACTGTGATGGTTAGGATGGCAACCATGACAGTAACTACTGCGAGCAAAGCAGCTCAGCTGACGGCGGCCTCAGAGCGGCTCACCCTCGACCCGTTTCGCGATGTCGACTGGAGCATCGAGGTCCACGACGACTCGGTCTTCCACCTACCCCCCGACAAGCTTCCGCTGTACGGAACGGTGCAATGGGAAGCGATGACCGAAGCCGAACGCCGGAGGTACAGCCGTCACGAGTGCGCATCTCTCAGCGCGGCCGGCATCTGGTTCGAGAACAAGCTGATGCAGATCGTGCTCCGCCATCTCGCCGAGCTTCCGGTGACCGACCCCTCGCATCGCTACCTCCTGGTCGAGATCGCCGACGAGTGCCGCCACTCCACGATGTTCGGGGAGTACATCCGTCGTGCCGGGACTCCCACTTACGCTCCGACCGGCGGGGCGGAGCTCGGCGACGTCGATCGTCTTCCCGGAGGACGAGCGATGGGGTACCTGCTCATTCTCGCGGTCGAGGAGCTGCTCGACATGTGCAACCGGGCGACGATGCGTGACGACACGCTCCATCCCGTTTCGCGTCAGATCGCGAAGATCCACGTCCTCGAAGAGGCTCGGCACCTCAGCTTCGCCAAGACGTTCCTCCTCGAGGTCTGGCCCACCCTCCCGGCCGACGAGCGGACCGACGCAGCGGCGCTCGCCCCGGCCGCCGTCGGGTTTGTCGCGGAGCTCATGGTGAACCCGGATGTCTACCGAACGCTCGACATCGACGGCGGGGCCGAGGCGGCACGGAACAACCCGGCCCATCACGCGCGGATCGTCCGTGATCTCTCGAAGCTTGTCAGCTTCCTCGAGGAGTTGGGCGTTATCGACGAACAGAACCGCAGTGCGTGGGTGGAGCGCGGCCTCGCCGGCGAGCGATGACGGTTACCGTCTTGTCAATGAGTCTGGATATCAGGAAGATCGTGTCGGTCGTGGAAACGACCCGCGTGGAGATGGGCCGTCCGGTGAACGGCTTGCGGCGCAAGGTCGCAACGGGGGTGGTGATGACCAATCCCTATGCCGGGCAATTCGTCGATGACCTCACACCGCTCGTGGACCTCGGCGCCGAGCTCGGCGCACTGCTGGTCGACGAGGCCCTCACTGCGCTCGGATGCGAGGTCAGCGAGGTCAGCGCCTACGGGAAGGCGGCAATCGTCGGGGTCGATGGCGAGATCGAACACGCTGCGGCCCTCATCCATCCACGATTCGGCGGACCGGTCCGAGCACGGCTCGGCAAGGGCCCGGCGATCATCCCGTCGACGAAACTCCTCGGGGGTCCGGGAACACGCATCGTTGCGCCCATCACCAACTGCGACGACATCTGGTCATTCGACGAGATGGACGCCATCGCCTTCTCCATCGACGACGCTCCGCGTCCGGGAGAGGTCGTCGCACTCCTTGCCCTCGCCGTCGGAGGCCGTCCCCTTCACCGGATCGTGAAGGCGTCATGAGCTTCAAGGCCGTGATCCTGCTGTCGCGTCGCGACGACATGACGGCCGAGGACTTTCGCCATTGGTGGCTCGATGAGCACGCGCCCCTCGCCGCGCAGCTTCCCGGCGTCCGTCGCATCACCTTCAACCTCGTCGACGACGCGACCGAGGTCGACGGCGTCTCCGAATTGTGGTTCGACAGTCGCGATGATTTCGATGCGGCCTACGCGACCGACGTCGGCAAAGCAGTTGCCGCTGACTCGATGGCCCACGTGCGCAGCCGGACGCGCCTGTTCGTCAGCGAGCACGCGGTCGTCATCTGACTTTCGGCCGACAACGATGGGCCCGAACGGCCCTACGGCGCTCACGGGGCGGCTGCCATTGTCGAAGCCATGAACACAAACACTGACCCCGGTTGGAACGAAGTTGGCGATCGTCTCGGCAGCCTCGGATTGAAGCTGAAGTACCACGCCGAACAGGCTGCAGGTGCCGCAGGCGCCACCGTCAACGATGGTGCTGAAGGCACCACCGTCAACGATGCGCTCGACAACATACGCGAAGCCATCGAGGAAGCCTTTGCGGCACTTCGAGGCGTCGTCACTGATCCCGCGATCCGAGACGACGTGATGAGCGTCGCCAACGGCGTCGCTCAGGCGATCTCGTCCACGCTCCGCGAGGGGCTCAAGCATCCCGGCTCGATCGTGAAGCGCGCCTCCACGAAGAAGGCCACCACAAAGTCCAAGGCCGTAGTAACGACGACGTCAGGGACCAAGAAGACTGCTCCGACAAAGAAGGCAGCCACCGCCAAGGCTGCCCCGGCGAAGAAGGCCGCTCCAACGAAGAAGGGTGTGAAGCGTTAGTCCATTCTTGAGTTCGTCGTCGCCGCTCGCTACGAAACGCTACCTGACCCGTGGATCGGCAACCCTCGGAATGCGCAGCGACACCACAGTGCCGTGATCGTTCCGGAACGAGATCACCCCGCCGAGCTCGGTGGTCACCAGGGTTCGGACGATCGACAGTCCGAGACTCGACGACGTCGCCAGTGAGAAGCCCTCGGGAAGCCCGACGCCGTCATCTCGGACCTCGACATCGAGGCCGGTGGCATCGTTGGACAACCGGATGCGGATCTCGCCGGGTTTGGCAATCGCGCTGGGCCGGCTCGGCACTGTCGGCGCCGGATAGGCGTGCTCCACCGCGTTCTGCAGCAGCTCCGTCAACACGACGGCAAGGGGAGTCGCGGTCTCCGGCGGGAGGTCGCCGATCGTGCCGTCGAGCACGAACCGCAACGGACGCTCCGGGGACGCAAGGCCTTCTTCGACCATCCGGACGAGCGGTCGGACGATGTCGTCGAACGGGACGGCGTCGCGGACATCCCGTGAAAGCGTCTCGTGTACGAGCGCAATCGAACGGATCCGACGAACCGATTCCTCGATCGCCAGCTTCGCTTCGGGCGACTCCAGCCGCCGACCTTGGAGGCGGAGCAGCGACGAGATCGTCTGCAGGTTGTTCTTCACGCGATGGTGAACTTCACGGATCGACGCATCCTTCGTA
>JANPDB010000614.1:0-3226 GCA_031431255.1 Acidimicrobiia bacterium
GCACGAGACGGTGCGGTTCAACCGAAGAGGATGAGGCACAGAGGAACATGGAGGTCGAGCAATTCTTCAGCACCGTGCGCCTCCTGTTGATCGTCGGCAAGGGCGGAGTCGGCAAGACCAGTGTGGCCGCCACGATCGCCAACGTCGCTTCGTCGACCGGCAGGTCCGTTCTGATAGCCGACGTCGACGGCCGCCACGGTGCCGCGGCCGCCTTTGGTGTGACCGATCTCTCCTACGACGAACAGGTTCTCGTGCCCGGCGACCCGGCCTCCGGACGTGGAACCGTGTCCGGTCGGACCCTGACCGCTGACGACGCACTCGTCGAATACCTCGCCGACCATGGCATGGGACGACTGGCCCGCAAGCTGGCGTCGAACGGGGTGGTCGAGGTGATCGCCACGGCGACACCGGGGATCAAGGACCTCCTCGTGCTCGGGAAGGTCAAGCAGCTCGTCACCGAGGCCCGCCACGACCTGGTCATCTTGGACACACCCGCTTCGGGGCATGCCGTCACCTTCCTCCGCAGCGCCCGCGCCCTCGCCGACTCGGTGGCCAGCGGACGCATCCGCCGTCAAGCCGACGAGGTGATGACCGTGCTCGGCGACCACGATCGCTGCCGCGTCGTCCTGGTCACCCTCGCCGAGGAGACACCCGTCAACGAGACGATCGAAACGGCGTTCACCCTCGAAGATGAGGTCGGTGTCGCCCTGACGCCCATCGTGGTCAACGCCGTGCTCGACATTCCGCCCGTCGTGCCAGCGGGGGCGCTGGCGCGTCTCGACCCCGCTGAACGCGAGGCAGTTTCGGTCGCCCTCGGCTTGGAACGAACCCGCGCCGAAGCCCAACACGAGCAGCTGGCCCGTCTGGGAGCGGCGCTCCCGCTTCCCCAGATCGTCCTCCCGGAGCGCGTCGGAACCCGCTTGGACGCCGTCGATTTCGCCGGGTTGGCCGAGGCGTTCGTCGCTTCGCTCGCCGAGATCGAGAGCGGGTCATGACCGGCTCCCTGGCCCATTCCGACCGCTTGGCGGACCTCCCCGGACGTCGCTCATGAACCACTCGTTGGCGGAACTCACCGCGACTCGACGCGTGCTTGTCACCTGTGGTGCGGGAGGCGTCGGCAAGACCACCACGGCTGCCGCGCTCGGCCTCGCCGCGGCACTCGGTGGTCGGCGGGTCGCCGTCGTCACGATCGACCCCGCCCGGCGCCTGGCCGACGCGCTCGGTCTCGACTCGCTCGCCAACCAGCCACAGCGCGTCGACCTCGACGCCGTGCGGAGCGCCGTGGCGGCAGAAGGACGCAGGGCGAACTGGTGGGCGCCCATCGACGCAACATCGGCCCAGGCCGCCGCTGCGGGTTCAGGTGAGCTCTGGGCGCTCATGCTCGATGCCCGGGCGACGTTCGACGATCTGATCCGCCGGCACGCACCGTCGACCGAGCAGGCCGAACGGATCCTTGCCAACCGGCTGTACCGCAACATCTCCGGAGCGCTGTCGGGCACCCAGGAGTACATGGCCGTCGAGAAGCTGCACGAACTGGTCACGGCTCCGCGTGGCCTCGACGGCAGCCCGATCGAGCCGTTCGACTGCGTCATCGTCGACACTCCGCCGACACGCAACGCGCTCGATGTGCTCGCCGCTCCGGAACGCCTGACCCGCTTCCTCGACAACCGCGTCTTCCGGGCCATGATGGCGCCGGCGCGGCGCGGTCTGCGTGTCGTCGGTGTCGCCGCCCAGGCCGCTCTCGCGGCACTTGGGAAGGTCGTCGGCACCGAGGTGATCGGCGACGCTGTCGCGTTCTTCCGGGCCTTCGACGGGATGGAGGAGGGCTTCCGCGAGCGGGCGCAGGAGTCCTTGGCGCTCCTGCGCGATGAACGGACCGCGTGGATTCTGGTGACGACGCCGCGGGCCGAGACGGTGGAGGAGGCCGTCTTCTTCGCCGGCGCGCTGAGGGAGATGGGGCTCCGGGTCGACGCCGTGGTGGCCAACAGGATGCAACCTCGGATCGATCCGCTTCCGGCCGTCCCGCCCACGCCGGGCCCCCTTCGCACCGCGGTCATGCGGGCGCACGCCATCGACGCCCGCGCCGACGCCCACCGCCGGGTGCTCGTACCACTTCGATCGGCAGTGGGTCCGAACACGGTGTTCGCCGACGTCCCCCTCGCCCCCGTCGACGTCCACGACCTCCAAGGCCTGACCTCCATCGCCCAAGCCCTCTGCCGCCCGGCGTAGTCACCTTGGGAGAGAGGTTGCCCCTCGGCCTGTCCGGCGCTGCGCCGCTCGCTTCGCTCGACTGCTCGCAACACGGGTGACCCTTCCACCTTGGGAGAGAGGTTGCCCCCATATATGGGGGCAGAACACCTCCGATCGCCACTGGGAGGTGTTCAGCCGCAATGCACCGACGCGGACTGCCGGCCGGTAGCGTGGACGCCGTGCCGCATGTGCTGATCGCCGCCGATGCCCCCTGGGTCCACGAAGAAGTCGGATCGGCGCTGCCGGCCGACGCCACCGTGCGCAACCTCATCAACGGCGCGGCGGTCCGAGCGGCGGTGAGCGAGAAGACACCCGACCTCGTCATCTTGGACTCGCAGATCTCCAACATGGGCGCGATGGCCGTCACGTATGACCTGCGGAACGAAGAGTCGGGCGGACGACTCCCGCACGTGCCGGTCTTGATCCTGCTCGATCGACCGTCGGACGTGTTCCTGGCCCAGCAGTGCAAGGCCGAGGGCTACCTGGTCAAACCACTCGATCCGCTCCGGGTCCGCCGGGCCACCACGGCGTTGCTCGCCGGCGGCACCTTCCTGGACAAGACGATCCAATCGGACGCGTCGACGAACTACACGGCGACACCCGACTCGACCGCACGCTGAGCCGCGGCAGCGGCAGCGGCAGCGGCGCGGCACGATGTGCTCGCTGATACACCCTCGAACGGCCCGCTAGAGTGTTCGACCGCTACGGGATGTAGCGCAGCTTGGTAGCGCGCCACGTTCGGGACGTGGAGGCCGGGGGTTCAAGTCCCCCCATCCCGACCAATCCGCCGCCCCTTCCGGAGGGCGGCGGTTTCGCGTCCGGCAAGGGTCGACGTCTCGCCGATCGGGCTGCGGCCGCTCGCCGCTCGGCCACTCGCCACTCGCCACGAGGTACGCGTTCGTCGCAGGGCTCGTTCTGCGAGCATGCATGCGTGCGATTCGACGAGTTCCAGCGGATGATCGAGGTGACCTACGGA
>JANPDB010000615.1:0-12864 GCA_031431255.1 Acidimicrobiia bacterium
CCGACGTTTAGGGTGGCCCGTTTCCAGGCCGCCAAGACGGGGTTCGGATCGTCCATCACTGCGGCTCGAAGTTAGTCGGCGGAAGTGCCTCAACTAGACGGTCGACGAGGCCAACGCGGCGTCGAGTTCGTGCAGCAGCGCGATGGTCGAAGTCATCCGGCTCAATCCGGGTGGGACGAGTAGCCGCCACACCGGGACGGTGGCCACGAGGTCAGCGGAAAGCCTGAACGCTTGGCGGGCTACCTCCGATGGAGCGCTGGCGAGATGAAAACCGTGGTCGATGACCGAAACTGCGGAAACACCCAGGCCGAGCCGCTCGGCGGACGCCGTATGGCGTCGGGTCCGTTCCAGAATGTAGAGCGCTCCGATCGGCGCCGGCGTCGGCGCCATGGTGAGCCCAGAACCGCCAAGGTCGAACCGGCGCTTCCGCCGGCCGCGGGCCATCGGGCGTCCCGGCGCCACGAGCGGGAGGATCGCTTTGGCCGAATCGGGCAGCAGCCGAACACCGGCATAGCCGGGAACCGCGTGCGGCCGCCCGTCGACGGTGATCACTCGGATGCCGTCGTCGTCGACCAGCGGCCAGCCCTCTGCTGCCATCGCTGTTCCGAGCGTGCTCTTCCCCATGCCGGAGTCGCCCAGCAAGATGTGCGCCAGCCCGCTTGGACCAACCGCACCGGCACCGTGCAGCATCAGGTCGCCGCGTAGGGAGACAACTCGCGGCAGAACGTGATCGAGCACGAGATGGGCGAGGAGATCGGCGTCGTCAGTTTCCTGGTCGATCACCGTCACCGCGTTCGTGGTGAGGACCATCGCCGCCTGGCCGACGAATTCGACCACGAGCCCGTCGTCGGTCCAGTGATCGAGGCACGACGGCTCCTCGAAGGAGTCTGGCCGGGAGTGAAGCAGCGACTCGAGTCGATCGTTCCACCGATCCTCAAGAGCTTGGCTGAACACAACATCGGCTGGCCCGACGCCCATGAACTCGGGCAGCGGCAACTCGAGGTGGCTTTCCAGAACGAGGCCGTGAGCCAGGTAGCGACGCACACCCTCCACATCATCACGATACTCGCCCACCGGTCGACCTAGCTTCCCGCCCCGCTCCCTACAAGAAGCATTCGTTGAGTTGGGCACCCCGAACACGCGGGCCCGATTCCGCGGCTCCGCCAGTTCGGTCGGTCCTCGGGCACCTGATCCAAAAACACCGGGCGAAACCCACGATCAGTCCGGAAGACCGAAAGGGCGTCGTCGAATGCCCACAGCGTCCTTACAGGCTCTCGCATCCTGACGACTGCAACCAAAATACGACGGAAATGGCGCCCCACCAAGGCCACGTGTTTCCTGAGACGAACTTCTCCGTACGCTGTTCTTCGGTCATCTCCCGAATGGCCGCAACGTTGAGCAGTTCATCGACCGTCGGCGGCGAAAAGGCATCTTCGGTCTCGAGCCGGGCAACAGCACGTAGCGCTGCGTCTCGCCATGGAATGGAGAACTCCGCCTTGTCGGTGCGCTCCAGAAGCAATGTTGGTAGATCGCCGTGCATGGCACGACGGTGCAGGCCACGCGGGTTTGCGCCTTCCGTGACAACGTCCTGGCCGAGTGACATCACGTATTCGATGAGTCTCACATCCACATATGGGCAGCGGTTCTCGACCCCAGACTTGGCCGCAGACCGATCCCACAGTTCAACAAACCACGCCATCGAACCGGTGTAGTTATCGCGTCGGGATTCGCGCTGGACACGCCACGGGCCACGAAAACGTGCGGTCGGAGCGCTCTCCGGTCGCCGCGCTGCCAACTCGGCCCCGCGCGTCGAGAGATACCGTGGGGGGGTTGGCGGACGTCGTTTCGCTCGGTACCAGCGAACGGTTCGAGCGAAGGCAGCCTCCGGTGAGCGGCCAAGCATCTCCGTCCCGATCGATCGCCCGAGGCGCACCGCGGACTGGACGGTCGAACGCGTCGGACGACGGAGCATGGCGAGGGCTCGCCACGGATGGCCGGACAACGCCGTCAATGCGGCAACGCTTGACGTATCGCCGAACAGGACATGGTCGCCGCCCTGGCCAGTGAGCAGCACCGTGCAGCCATGCCGAGCGGCGACGACCCGAGAAGGGCTGAACCATTCCGTGTCCGGGAGGCTCGGTATGCCGAGCCCGACTTGCACCTCACGGCGGAAATCGTTCGGGGCAAACGCCGTGGCATCAATACGGTGCACCGGTAACCCGAGATGGAGTGAAGCGGCGTCAACGTAGGCCGACTCATCACAGTCCAACCCGGGAAAGGTCATCGAGAGTGCGAACAGTCCATCGGTGCCCGCCTGTTTCACGGCAGATGCGGCGACGCTCGTGGAGTCAAAACCGCCGCTCACTTCGATTCCGACCGGGCCCGGCGCGCGGAGGCGACACTTCACCGCCAAGTCGAAGAGTCGCCGCACTTCGGCGGCGGCTACTTCGGTGCTCACCCGACGATAGGGCGGGCAGGGGTCCCAGTAGCGGCGAACCGTCTGACCGTTCGTTGTCGCCACCAAGACGTGGCCTCCGGGCAATCGTTGAACATCGGCCCATTCCGTCTCGGCCGGGTCGGTGCTTTCGAACAAGGAGAGGCGGGCCAACGCCGCCGCGTTTGCCTTTCGAGGAAGCCCACTCGCCAACAGCGTTGCCCGCAGCGTCGACGACACCGCGAAAGCTCCGTCGTTGCCCCGGGCCCAGTACACGGGCCTCATGCCGACATGATCACGAACGACGACGACGCGCTCTTGATCGGAATCAAACAATGCGAACCCGTAGTCGCCGAGCAGGTGTTCGGCCAGTCCATCTCCCCATCGCTCGTATGCCGCAAGGACAAAGTCGACGTCGGTATCCAGTGGTTGATCCACACGACCGCTCAACTTGGCTTCGAGTTCGTCGCGATTGTCGAGTCGAACATCGGCCACGACCCAGATCGCCCGATCGCAGTGTTTCGTCGGCTGCCGCTCGCGTTCGGCTTCGGGAGTAGTGACCCGCTGCGCGTGGGCCAGGTATACCGCAGGCAGAGCGAGTTCAGTCGGTTCCTTCGACCCCCGGGTGCTGATTCCTTGGCGGAGCCCATTCCGCCGCTCACCCATTCGTTCCGATCCGCCTCCTTGCCACAGCAGGCCGAAACCGCTCACCGCAGTTGCCTGCGCCGTGGACTGATCATCTCGCCGAGAGAAAGTTCCGTCATCGCCGGTTCACGCGATCGGGCGCGTGAACTTGCGCAATGAGTCGCGCACATCGGATTCAAGCTTCTTTGTCCATTCGCTTTCGGACGACCCTCGAAGTTCCGCCATGATGTCCTCAATCGGTCGGCTGGACTCGGCGAGGGCGAGCGCTCGAGCAACGAGCCTTCCAACTGGAGTTGGGCCCACTGGCTCCGTCCTGTCTCGGCGGAGTTCTTCCGCGCCCATGAACTGTCCGAGCAACGTGGAATGGCGCTCCGTTTGCACCTGGGTGCAATGGGCGTTCGTGATAGTTATCTTCCAGGTCACAATGTACGAAGCCGGCCGGATGTCGATACTGACATCGACACGATCACCGACATCGAGCAGGACTGCCTCGTCGATCGGGTAGAAGTTGCACCAACGCTGGAATCGTGACAGTGAACCCGGCTCGTTTGTCAGCATCGCTCCGCCTCCCATGTCGGCCTCGAACCATCCGACGATTCCGTCGAATTGGCCTCGGTCGACAATGGTTGACGATCCCTCGCCGAGAATCGGATCGATGTGGTCGGCCTTGATCGCCCCGACGCCAACTGGCGTACCGATGACGCGACACGCTCCATCGTCAATGCGATGTTCGGTGTTCACGGCCGAACTCCCAAAAGCGGAAAAGTCGAAACCAGCCGGACGCGAACGCCAGAGCGTGATCTGGTCGCGCACGCTCGGGCACGAAGCCGGGGCAACGAACAACCGAAAGTTGCTCGGGACCAAGACGGCGTCATCGGTGAGCAAGCGTTTGCGGGCATCGGCGAAGTACTGCAGCACACCAGCGTCGTAGACGAGCCCCCCGATTTGATCGCACACCGCGAGGCTGACCGGTTGCGGCAACTCGATCCTCGTCGACATACCGCGAATCGGCTCGACCGACGCCATCTCGTTTGCCGCCGCGACCTCGCGGACCACCCCGACAATGGCCCCGGAATCAACGGCATACACGTGCTTGGCGCCCGCTCGTGCCGCCAAAAAGCCGAGGAGACCCGACCCGGCACCCAAGTCGAGCACGACTTGACCAGGGGCAAGCGCAGCAAGTGCGGCTTCATAGGCTGCGATCTTGACTGCGTCGCCAACGTAGCCAGCGTGCTCGCGCAGTTCAGAAGCGGTCATAGTTCCTTCAAAAAATCAAACTTCAATGTCGCGCTGGGGCTCGGAGCCGACCCACGTGAACGACGCGCCAAACCGTTCATCCGAACGGACAAGGACCAGTCGGCGCTTGTTAGAAAATGATCAGCCGCGAACGGCCATCATCTGGCTGTTCGTGGCCATGCTTTCCCCGGTCGGAACACAAGCGACTCAAGAAGGGATTTCTCCCCGCCCCGGAGCCACTCCTAGCTATTCGAAGAATTCCGGATCACTTGACCATAGAATTCTGGGACTCGCCGTCCATATTAGGTCCGCTCTTGGAGCTGTCCAAGGTAAGCGTGCGGACTTCGCCGTGAGACTTCAGAGCGGGCTTTGCGTACGGCGCCTTGTTCATGATGAGTCCTTCGTCACTGGTGGGGGCTCGTGCCCTCAACCTCTTCGCATGATAACACTCTCAGTGACGCAACGTCCAGCGTTTCATCCACCGAGGCGGGGAAGCTTGACCCCGAAGCTGCCGTACCGATCACGGACGGTAGGTACGTCGTTCACGGGGACCCCGTCGACCTCCACCCAGGCGTGGGCCGGAAGCACCCCGCCGGCCGGTGGCTCGGCCCCGATCACGACCTCGGCGTCTATACCGTGTCGACGCAGGAGGAACCACACTACCAATGAGCGGCTTAAACAGGGTGCACCCACCACCCGGCGTCCCGCGATGATGGCGACCGCCTCGCTCAGGCGCCGGCTGGCCTCGAGGTCTGGCGCAACTGACGGCCGATCAGATCGTTTCCCGAGATACCGAGCCGTTGACAGGAACCCTCTGCGATGCAAAGCGATCTCCACCGCAGGGACGAGAACCAGCGAAGCCGCCATGGCCCGCCACTGCATGACGTTCAGGGCGCGAAGGCGGGCCGCCCTCCGCTTAAGCGATAACAACCAACCCATTGGACGAGAGCTCGTTGACCAACTCGACCATGTCGTTCTCGAGTTCGACCCGGTCGACTTCGTACTCATCGAACAACGTGTCAACGGCGCTCCCAAAGGTCGCCCCCGACTCGATGAGCTCCCACAGCCGACTCCCCGGCCCTTCAAGCGAAAAATACATCTCGCTCTCCAAACTCATGAGGACCGTTTCGCCGGCGGCCCGTCGAGCCAAGACGTAATCGGGCACAACCACGATCGAACCGGCGCCTAACGGTGTGTTGGTCATGGTAAGTCTTTCGGTGCGGAACACGGTCGGCCTGAGCGGGAAATCCTAGCGGTGAGCACTAAGTGACCCCAACGACGTCCACATAAGGGGGAAAGGGCCGTAGTTACATTCATGTTATTTAGCCGGATTAGCTATGGACGCCGAATATCCGCGCACGTAGCATCGCATAGAGGCCGGGTCCGATCGGAGCCGAGCACCTTGCTTGCTCGACGCGAGCGGCTCTTCTTGACCCCACGCCCGCGCCTCCTCCCGACCGAAGCCAACCGAGAAAGTAGGGTGGACGCGTGAACAAGTTTGAGCGGCCCGAACTTGATCTTCGCGCGGCGCTTCGGATCGTTCGGCAAAATCTTGCATTGATCCTGCTTCCCATCGTGGCGCTCACCGGCCTGCAACTCGGATTGGCGCTGCGGGAAACGCCGCTCTATTCGGCATCGGCCGAGCTCCTCCTCCAACCGAAATCAACCGAAACCCTCGGCAGTGGGGTGTCCAACGCCAACACCGCCCGGAGCTACGAGCTCTCAAGGGTGCTTGCCACCGAGATCCGCGTGTTGGAGAGCGAGACCGTCGCCGACCGGGCCGCCAAGAAGCTCGGCTACAGCGCCTTCGCCAGCGGGAGCACATCGGGCGAAAGCGACATCATCACGGTGAACGCCGTCGACGCCGACCCGGAACGCGCTGCGACCGTGGCCAACACCTTCGCCGCCGAGTACATCACGTTCCGTCGTGAACAATCCGTCCGCGACCTCACCGACGCCTCGCGTGAGCTGCAGGCCAAAGCCGACCGCTATCAAAGAGACATCGATTCGGTCAACGCCAAACTCGTTGATCCAATCGCCCTCGACGCGCCCACCCGAGCTGCCTTAGAGCTCAAACGTGACGGCCTCGTCCGTCAGCAGCAGTTGTACACGACGCAAATCGACGGATTGGGGTTGGACGTTGCACTCAAGTCCGGCGGCGCGTCCGTCCTCACTCCGGCCTACCCGTCATCGGTGCCGATATCGCCGCGGCCGATGCGCAGCGCGATCCTCGGCATGTTCCTGGGCCTCATGCTGGGGCTGGGGCTGGCGTTCCTCCGAGAATTCCTCGACGACCGAATCAAGACACGCGACGACATCGTCGCCCTGGCCGCGGGAAAACCGGTGCTCGGCCTCATTCCCTCCTTCAAGCACAAGAAGCGCCCGAAGAAGGTGGAGAAGGTGGCAAGCATGGAGCGCCACCCGACCTTCATGGGTGGCGTGTTGCCGCCCGAGGCAGCAGAGGCCTACCGGTCGCTGCGCACCTCGATCCAATTCGTGGCCATCGACAGGCCCATTCGGGTCATCCAAGTCACCAGCTCCAACGGCGGCGAGGGCAAGACCACCACGGTCACCAACCTCGCTCTGGCGTTCGCCCGGTCCGGCCTCAGCGTGATGGTCGTCGACGGCGACCTCCGGCGTCCCGACCTTCATCATTCCTTCGGCATTGCCAACGAGGTCGGCTTCAGCTCGGTTCTCTCCGGAGCGCTCGGCATCGCCAAGGCCAGCCAGTTCATCGACGGCATCGATGACATCACCGTCCTGCCCTCGGGTCCGATTCCTCCAAACCCTGCGGAATTGCTCGGTTCTGAGCGGGCGCGAGCCGTCATCGCCGCCATCCTCGCCCACTTCGACATCGTGCTGATCGACGGGCCGCCTGTCCTCCCTGTGGTCGACGCGGTGGTCTTGTCCCAACTCGTCGACGCAACCCTCGTGGTCGCACGGGCCGGCAGGTCGACCCAGGCCGATCTGGCCAGCACCATCGAGACCCTGATGCAAGCCAACGCGCCAATTGCCGGGTTCATCCTGAACTCGGTACCCCGCGCCCGCCGCTACGGCTACGGCCGCTACAAGGACACTACGTACGGCTACGGCTACGGCGCGGGCGCTCCGTCTCGTCCGCGCAAGGCGCCCTCAGCGCCGACAACGAAAACATCGGCGGTTTGGGTCCCCGACGACTCGGCGATCTGGAACGAGACCGAAGGCCTGGCTTCGCGGTCAAGGCCGTACAGCGGCCGTTCGGAGCCGGTCTCGGCTCACTCACCCGCCCGCTCCGAGTCGCCGGCTCCAGCGCTCGCCGACGACGCGTTCGTTCCGGAGAACACGGCCCCCGTCGTCGACGCGCCACCCGATGTTCCCCTTGTCGACCTGACCGCCGACCGCGAGTTCTCCGCCCTCGACCTTGCCCCAATCGAGACCCGCGTCGCGCCCCGTTCGCACGGCACCGACTCGACCTTGAATGGATCGGCGACCGCGGTCTCGATCGAAACCCCGACCGACACTCCCCGCGATACATCTATCGAGACTTCGATCGACACCAAAACGGACAGTTCGACCGACACCCCGACCGAGACTCCTCGCGATACATCTATCGAGACTGCGATCGACGCTCCCACGGACGGTTCGACCGAGACTTCAACCGAGACTTCGACCGAGACTTCGAGCGACGCACCTCGCGATACTTCGACCGACACTTCGATCGACACTCCTCGCGACACTTCGACCGACACATCGACCGACGCATCGCCCGGCCATGACGACCACGTGTTGACACCCTCAGTCGGACAGATTGAGCGGACCGGTTTCGCGATGCCGACGAACGGGGCGGTTCGCCTCCCTGTGGTTCCTGTCGTTTCCGGATTGCGCCCGTGGAACGGCAATCACCCCATCAACGGCAACCACCCCGCGAACAGCGGCGTGCTCCGAGATGCGACGCTCCTGCCACGTCTGCGCACGGGTGAGTTTCTTGACTCGGATCGTTCGATCCACGGCGCCGGTGCGCCAACGATCGAGCGAGAGCGCATCGTCCCGTCGGCGCCCGATACACCCACCGAGTGACAGAAGGGGCGCGGGCGCCGCGTCTGCGAGACATCCATTTCGCCCCGTCGCGGAGGTACCCGTCGCCTAGGGTCGACGTCGTGTTCGGGCGAACGATCGACTGATGAACTCGTGGCCGTTCGTCCTCCTGGCGTGGGGGTTTGGTTTCGCAGCAGGGGCTGGTTTCGTCCATTTGGCGGCGCGTTCGTCGCTCAAACGAACGCCGTCGTCTGCTCTGGTTGCGCTCGCCACTCTTGCCGGCGGCGGGGCGGCGTTTGCCGAAGCCCGGCCAACCGGAGTGCGGGTAGCGGACGTTCTGCTTCGTTGCGCGCTAGCTGCGCTGTTCGTGGTCGTGGCATCACGAGCGCGACGCTCGCAGCTCGTGGTGGCGTCGGCCGCGCTCGCCATCCCGACGGTGCTTGCCGCCGACCGGGCTCCGTACCTCGCCGTCGGTCTCGCCGTTGCCGCCGCCGGGGCCGCCGCGGCAAGTTACCTCTTTCCTCAGCGGGTTCCGGTCTTCGCCGGGATCGTCGGGGCGATTCTGTCGCAGGCTGCGCTTCACGTTCCCACGTCGCTCCCGGCGCGGGTTCCGTCGGCTGTCGCCGCTGTCGCCCTGCTCGTGCTGTTCTCCTCCGGCGCCCCGCGGCTTGCCGACGCGGTCCGACGCCGCCTGGTGGTGGCAGGCGTGGCAACAGGTACCGTCACGTTTCTTTGTGGTGTCGCCGGGAGTATCGCTCTCGTGAACTCCCGTGGCCAAGTCGAGCGGGGCATCTCCGCGGCCAAGAACGGTCTGCGGGCGGTCAACGAAGGCAACATCGCGAACGCCGAGCCGCAATTCGCGACAGCACGGGCAGCGCTGCTATCAGCGCAACGACACCTCGAATCCCCCTTCGCCCGGGCCGGGCGAGTGGTGCCGATCCTGTCGCAACACATCTCGACGATTCATGACCTGACTCTGGTGGCTGCCGATGTCGTGGAGGCCGCGCAGACCACGACGGGGAAGGCAGATCTTCAATCATTTCGAGCAGAGTCCGGGCGGATCGATGTTCGTCGGATGGCTGACCTCCAAGCGGAGGTCGTCGTCGCGGACAGGGCGCTCCGACTGGCCCGCAAAGCCCTGACTTCTGCCGACGGCACCTGGTTGGCGCGCCCCGTCTCGAAGCGGATCTCGTCGCTGCAAACCGACGTCGACGACGCCGCCCGCTCAACCGCCGACGCACGCAAGATCCTCGATGTGGTTCCGGCCATGCTCGGCTCCAACGGGAAGCGGCGCTATCTCTTGGTCACCCCCACGCCTGCCGAGGCGCGCGGCAGTGGCGGCGTCATCGGGAACTACGGGGAAATCAGCACCGACAATGGCCGATTCGCGCTCGACCGATTCGGTCGTAACAGTGAACTCAACGCGAACGGCGTCCCCTTCGGCCAACGCACGCTCGACGCCCCGCCGGATTTCATTGCCCGATACGCCCGCTTCGGCGCCTCCCGAATATGGCAGAACGCCAACATGAGCCCGGATTTCCCGGCATCGGCCCAATCGATGGCCGGCCTGTACCCACAGTCCGGCGGCCAAACTGTCGACGGCGTGATCAGTGTGGACCCGATCGCCCTCGCAGCCTTCCTCCAGATCGTCGGCCCGGTAACGGTGCCGAGTTGGCCCGAGCCGATCACGACGGAGAACGCCGCACGGCTGTTGATGTACGAGGCATACATCGTAAAGGGAGGCGGCACGACGGATCGCTACGAGTTGTTGGCTGACGTGGCGCAAACTGTCTGGGGCAAGCTTGCGACCACGTCGCTTCCGAACCCCAACGTGCTCATCGACGCCCTCGCACCGGCCGTTCGCGCTCGCCACCTCCAGGTGTGGATGCGCGCCCCGGCTGAGCAGAAGTACCTCGAATCGATCGGTCTCGCCGGGAACGTGCCCCCCGTTCTCGGCGACAACTTCGGGATGGTCATGAACAACGGCTCGGGCGGCAAGATCGAGTATTTCCTGGATCGGGACGTCGCCTACGACGCGGTGATCGACCCGGCGACCGAGACCGTTTCGTCGACGCTCACCGCGACGTTCCGCAACGGAGCACCGTCCACCGGCCTTCCTGAATACATCATCGAGAATCTCACTCCGGGTGAGGACTTGCCGAACGGCACCAATCGTTTGTACCTGTCGCTCTACTCGCCCCTGGAGCTGACCGGCGCCACGGTCGACGGCAAACCGCTCGAACTGCAATCCGAGATCGAGTTCACCCGCCACGTCTACAGCGGATTCATTACGGTGCCATCGAAAGGCGAAGCAACCCTGGTGGCGAAGTTTGATGGACCGATTGCCGGCGTCGGACGCAACTACCGGCTCGAAGTTTTTCGTCAGCCCTTCGCCCGTCCCGAGACTTTGGCCGTGTCCGTGCGGACAAAAGGGGGCAGGGGGCTTGTGCCGATCTCCGGGTTGGTCGGCGCCCCCAACGCTGGCGTCCTTCGAGGGCAGGGAACGGAACGATCCGTCGAAAGCTTCATCGCTCGCGTCGACGCCCTTCCGAGGCAGCGCTCATAGCCGCCGGAAGCCGCCGTGTGACCAACGGTTCATGAATGAATCGATTGCGCCATTGTCGGGGCTCGCCGACTGCACTATTGTTTGTACGTATGAAAGCACGCAGGGCGGTCGGCACGTCCAGGTCTTCGGCCATCGGCGGTGCGGTGGCGGCGTTCGGGGTGCTGGTGCTTCTCTCCACGGCGAGCGGTCCGGCCTCGGCCCAGGAGAAGAAAAAAGACGACGATTACCCACCCAACACGAACAAGCCCTTCGTGGTTCCCGATGCTGTTCCCCCGGCACCTTCGGTGCTCGGCGCGGTCTTGGTCGCGACCACGACGACCACGACCACCACCACGACGGGTTTGCCGGCAGCCGCGGTCGTGCTCGGAAAGAGCCTCGCCGCTCCGGCCGAGGAAAACGTTGAGGTCCTGGGGACTTCGATCACTGCGCCGGTGGCGTTTACCGGCTCGAACTCCGCTCCGACCGCTCTTGCCGGTCTCGGGCTGTTCGCCGCTGGCTCGGCTCTCGTGATCGGCGCCCGCCGCCGGTCAACGCCTCGTCGCTCCAGCTGAGCGTCTCGAACGTCCCGGCGCCTTCGCAGGCGCTATCCCCTGCACTCACGACGCCTACATCCACACCGGCGCCTCGTTGCGCTCCGCAACGACGGGCACGCCTGGTGTCGTTGGCTCGCCCAGCTGCTCGACGACCGTTCCGCAGGTCGGGCACCAGGGACGCCACGACAGCGACGACCCGCACACATCGTGGACTCGGTGCTCGGGGAGGCCGTGCATGCGAGCACCCCAGGACGACAGCGCGCCGAGCACCGTTGCCAGTTCCCGGCCGGTTGTGGTGAGTTCGTAGGCGAGGCGGCGCGGCCGTTCCTGGTACGGGGTCGACGTCAACAGCCGCTGCGTTTCCAGGTGGCGAAGCCGGGCGGCCAACACGTTCGGAGCGATGCCTGGTACGTCGCCGGCGAGCTCGTTGTAGCGACGCGGCCCGTTGAGCAGGGCCCGGACCACCAGGAGGGACCACCGGTCGCCAACCTGATCGAGTGCGAGGGCGAGAGCGTGATCGTGCACCCCACGAGTGTTGCAGGTACGCCCACGGATGATGTAACTTGCAATCTGCAAGTTACAAGTCGCTCCCTCACACCCTCGAAGGACACACCATGGCCACCTCACTCCATGAACTCAACGCAGAACTTGCGGCCGTCGCCGCCCAGGCCGCCGCAGCAACCGTCGCCATCGGGCGAGACGGCCGGGGCTCCGGCGTCGTCGTCGCCGAAGGGGTGGTGGTCACGAACGCCCACTCGCTGCGCGCCCGCACCACCCAGGTCCGCTTCGCCGACGGCCGCATCGAGCAGGCCGAAGTACGCGGCTCGGACACCGACGGCGACCTGATCGCCCTCACGGTTGATACCGGATCCGTGGTTCCGCTCCGGGCCGCCGAAACGGCTCCATCGCCGGGCCACGTCATCGTCGCCGCGCACGGCGACGGAAGCGTCGGCATCGGAAACGTGGCCGCGGTCAACCGCTCGTTCCCCGGCCCACGAGGTCGCTCGATCGACAACGCCATCGAGCACACTGCGGCCTTGGCCCGGGGCGCGTCAGGCGGACCACTGGTCGACGTCGACGGCAACCTGGTCGGGATCAACACCAACCGGTCCGACGTCGGTTACCAGGCGATCGCGTACGCCGGGGCCACCCGGACTCGCATCGACGCGCTGATCGCTGGATCGTCGTTCCATCGTCGACGTCTCGGCGTTGCGCTCGCTCCTGCATCAGCCACGGCAGCGGTACGGCGGGCCGCCGGGCTGCCCGAGATCACCGGTCTGCTCGTACGCGGGGTCGCCGACGACTCCCCGGCCCAGCGGGCCGGTCTGACCCAGGGCGATGTGATCGTCTTCGCGGGAGCCGTGACGATCGACAGCCTCGACGCCCTTGCCCACGCCCTCGACACGAACGAGGAGACCATCGTGCTGACCGTCGTC
>JANPDB010000616.1:0-5365 GCA_031431255.1 Acidimicrobiia bacterium
GGCCATGATGGTGGCGACGTCTCGTTGCGAGACGGCCCGCGACAACACGGTCGAGAGATCGCGAAGCCAAACGTTTTGGGCAATCTGGAGCGATCGACGGTCATCTGAGCGAAGACGGTCGACCGAGTCCGACTCGGTTGCGCCCCGATGGGCGCGCAGGGTCAACAACAGCGCGGTTGAGAGCCCCAGGGACACACCGATCAGTGCGATCAGCAGCATCGGTTGAGATGCGCGCCACCAGGTCCCCGTGACCAAGGCCGCACCGGCGATTCTGTCTCCTACGTGGACGGAGATCAACGCGTCATTTCTGATTCACCGAGCGGCAATACCCGGCCGCAGCAGCGATCAAACATCGAATCTGGAAAGTCTTGAGGGACGGAACCGCGGTCCGGATGACGCAGACACCGGGTGTTCACTCGGTTAAATCGAAGCCGCCCCGGGCGAGCAGCCAGGCGACAACCGAGTTGGAGTTCCACATCTGCGGTGTGAAGCTCATCGCGACCCAAAGGGCGTTCGGGACTTCAGGGAGCAGGTCGAGGAGGAGTCGGCCATCGGCCTGTCGGTGCTGAGCGTCACGCACTCACCAACCTGACGGCATCAGGATCCCGCCAGCCCGACAATGTGATGTCGCAAGACATCGGGAGGACCCGAACCCACGACAGCTCTCATCTGGCTCAGTCGGCGACTTTTTTCACGGTGCTTTTGTGTTTCTCGTTGACGCGGCTTGGGGGCCGGTAAACAGAAGAGAGCCGGTTCCGCCACGGCAGTCCTCTGTCAGGTCCCATGTGTAGGCACCGGTCGTGACCTTGTCCGATGCGACGACCGTGATGGTCAGCTGTCCTGCCGGACAGCGATGGCTGACTTTTCGCGCTGCCCAGCCCGGACTCGTGAGCAGTGTTGTCCGGCTCGACCTTCCACGAGGTCGAGCTGATGCCCTCGGTCTGGTGCACCCAGGTCCCGGTGGCCGTGCAGCATGAGCACACACGAGTGTGGCTACCCGAGAGCGTGAGGCGGCGAGGAGCGGTTCTGGTTCGCTGCGTACCTCTGGGCGGTACGCAGTGAACGATTTCCAACTGCGTCGGGGTTGGTCAGGCGCGGGCCGCGAGGCGGGCGAGTTCGTCGTCGAGCATGGCGCGGGCGGCGCGGGTTCGTACGAGGTCGTGCTGGTCGAACAGTTTGTGCAGAACCGCCATGCGCGCTGTCGCCAGGTCGCCTTCGGGGCGGACGTGAATGCGTTCGTACGCCTCCATATACAGGCAGATGGCGTAGTGGCTTCGCACATTGTTCACTGCACCGAGAAGAGCGGAAGCTCTCTCCGGGTCGTTCCCCTCGAGGCGGAGCATCGCTGCGGCGACGAGGAGATCGCCGTTGAGGCCGGGAAGTCGGTCGCCGCCGAGAAGCGACGCGGCATCGACAAGATCGCTCCGGGCCTGGTCGATCTCACCGAGGTAGCCGAGGGCCACGACGCGGCCGATTTCGAAAGACAGGGTCCATTGGTCACCACGTCGCGCCCGATTACGCCACCCGTCACGAGCGCCAGCCGCGGCATCGAGCGTCCGCGTGACCTCCTCGCGTTCCTCGGCGAGGGAAAGAGCGAGGAGCAGACTCGCGTGCGCGGCGCCGGACATCATCCCCGCCGCAGCATCCGGGGTCCGAAGGCCCTTCAGGATCTGAATCGCACCATGGTGGTCGCCGCGGAATTGTTTGAGTGCGGCGTCGATGAACGCGAGTCCAATTGCATCTTCTGGACTGCCGGTCAGCTGATATGCCCGCTCGATCTCCGCTTCGCAACGGTCGAGATCGAAGAGGAAGTAGGTAGCAGCTCGGAACCAGTGCGCTCTCATGCGCCAGCCCACGGTGACTTCACCGGCGCTGGCGAGCGAATCGCGAGCGACTCGGGAGGCCGGTCGATCTGGATACTGGAATGCGATCGCAAGGAATGCCAGCGCAATGAGTACTTTGCTGCGGAGGACCTGATCGTCGACGGTCTCGGCCCACTCGCAAAGTTCACGGCCCCGGTCCTTCATCCCGCGTGCGACGAAGATGGGCGCGGCAACGGACACGATCCGTGCTCCGGTGGTGGTTTGGCTGCGTGACCGGCACCAATCGATGGCGCTCAGGACATCGTCGGCCAGGAGGACAAGTTCGGGCACCAGATCGACCGGCACGTCCGTAAGGGCATCGAGCCGAACGGCAATGTGCTCGGCGTGACGGTCACGCGTCGCCTCGGCATCACCGGCATCGAGGAGGCGTTGGTAACTGTAGACACGAATGGTTTCAAGGAGCCGGTACCGCAACGCGCCCGACGCTTCGTCGCGAACGGTCTGCAGCAACGATCTCGACACGAGGCTGCTGACGAGGTTCAGCGCAATGGCGGCGTTGGTCGCAACCACCGCGGTGGCGAGGTCGAGGTCGAACGCGGCGGGCATCACGGAGAGGCGCCGAAGTGCGTCCTGTTCGACGGGCCCCAGGAGTTCGTAGCTCCAATCGATCGCGGTCTCGAGCGTTTGTTGGCGGCCGCGAGTGCGGCGTCGTCCGCCGGTCAACAGGGTGAAGCGGTCGTCGAGACGTTCGAGGATCTGGCTCGGCGACAACACCCCGGTTCGCGCCGCGGCGAGTTCAATGGCCAGTGGTAACCCGTCGAGTCGCCGACAGATCTCGGCGATCACGCCGTCGTCGGACGGTGAGACTTCGGCACCGCTTTCAGCCACACGTTCGAGGAACAGTCGCACCGATGGTGGGCGTGGGTCATCGGTCGAGCCGGTGTCGACGTTGAGCGAAGGGAGCCGGAACGTTTGTTCGCCGTCGAGTTCGATCGCTTCCCGACTGGTGGCCAGGACTCGCGTGTTCGGGCACGACGCCAGGAGATCATCGAGGAGCTCGGCGACGTCGTCGAGTACGTGCTCGCAGTTGTCGACCACCAACAGCACCGACTTCGACGCAATGCGATCGATGACCTGGACCGGCAACGGACGTTCGCCATTTGGCGCGAAGTCGAGCGCCAACGCGAAAGATTCGGCGACTCCGCTGCCGTCGCCGGTGCGGGCCAGATCGACGAAGAACACTCCGTCGCGGAACGTGTCAACCTCGGCGGCGGCCGCTTCGATGGCGACGCGGGTCTTGCCGCATCCACCGGAGCCGGTCAAGGTGACCAAGCGACTGGCGGCGAGAAGCGAGCGGGTCTTCGCCACCTCGAGCGCTCGTCCGACGAAGCTCGATCGTTGCGAAGGGAGCCGGTGCTTGGTGCGGTTCAGCGATCGTATCGGAGGAAAGTCGGTGCGCATAGCTTCGCCGGCGACTTGGAACACCCGCTGGGCTCCTTCGATGTCACGCAGATCGTGCTCGCCAAGGTCGGTGAGAATGTGCCTCGACGGGGCGATGAGGCTGGCCGTGGTGGCACTGATGAGGACCTGTCCTCCATGTCCGGCCGACATGATCCGGGCACCAAGATTCAGCGTCGGCCCGAAGTAGTCACCGCCTCGCTCCACCGCCTCGCCGGTGTGGATCCCCATCCTCACGAGGATCGCCACGTCCGACGGCCAGGTCTCTGCGGCCAGTCCCTGTTGCGCTTCGACCGCCGCATCGATGGCATCGACCGGCCGGGCGAACGAAGCGGCGAACGCGTCGCCGGCAGTTGAGAAGACGTATCCCCGATGTGCAGCGATCGCGGCTCGCATGATCTCGTCGTGACGACCGAGCGCGGCGGCCATTTCTGTCGGATGCTCCTGCCACAGGCGAGTGCTGCCCGCCACGTCGGTGAACAGAAACGTCACGGTCCCCGTCGGCGGCTGGACTGCCGTGGCTTGTTCCGTCACGTCGTCGAGTATCCCAGAGCCACGAGGTTTTCGGTTGCCCGCAGCATCTGTTGCGATTCGCTGCTTCAGCCCCTGTTCGCGGTCTCTGCCCGAACGGGTTCTGGCGAGCAGGGCAGGTCGACGGTGCCGGCCATCGAACGGGTGGCGGTCACCCCGCCAGTACCGAGTCCAGGTCCGGAACGTGCTTGCGGGCCAGCCACTGGAACGCGGCCCAGCCCGACATCGGGTGGCTGATCGTGCGCGCCACTTGCCGTGCGCCCTCGTCGGAGATCGGCCGCATGTGGTCGCCTGCCTTCATCTGCACCTCGGCGACGCGCTCCATGGTGACGAACCAGCCGACCGCTTCGGCCACCGATCCCCCCGTGGTGAGCAGTCCATGATTGGCCAGGATGGCGTGGCGATGCGAGCCGAGCGCAACGGCAATGCGTTTGCCGCCTTCGGTGCTCTGAACGTCGAGTTCCTCGTCGTCGAAGAGCACGTGGCATTCGAAGAATGCACACGACTCCTGACTGATCGGCCGGATGAGCTGTCGGCGAGCCGCGAGGGGAGTCCCGTAACCCGTGTGCGTGTGGCACGCGCTGACGACGTCGGGTCGAGCGTCGTGCACGGCGGAGTGGATGTGGAAGCCCGCGCGGTTGATCCCGGTGTCGAGGCCACCGGGCGCTTCGACCACATCGCCCGTCGGGCCGACCAGTACGAGATCGCGCACGGTCACCAGGTTGAACGGGACGCCGTAGCGGGCCATCCAGAAGTGATCGGCCCGTTCGGGATCGCGCGCGGAGATATGGCCATCGCCGGTGGACCCCCAACCGTGGGCGCCGAGGATCCGGTAGCCGATCGCGCATTCGAGGAGGCGGAGTTCTCGTTCCTCAGCCGCCGACTTCGAGGCCGCCGGGATGGACGTTGCGGAGAGCGGGGCGTGGGGTCGCATCGGAAGACGAGCCTACGCGGCACAACTGATCCCGGCCGGTGTGGGGTCGGCAGTCTCGGCGGTCCGGGTAGACGCCCGGCACGGGTTCTGCGGCCCGAGACCGCACACACGGTCCCGCCAGCCCGACAAAGACCTGCAGTTGAGAGAACTTGATCAACCTGGGAGCGCGTCGAGCGCAGGCCACCGCGGCCGCGTGATCGTGGAGGCCCCGGAGCCTCGCGGTTCACCCCTCCAGCCCTCTCGGCGAAACCCGCCGGCGAGGCTCTATCGCGATGACGAAGTCCGCGAGCCGCGCCGCCACGTCGATTGCCGCGTCGAGCGTCGCTGCGGGCGGGTCCCAGCACTCGGAGACACGGGTCCACCCGCGACGGCCCAGGAACGGGCCTGCCTGCGGCTCCTTGCCCAACTTGCGACGCCACGTCGTCGCCTGCGCGGTGAGACGGGTGAGCACCTCGGCATTCTTCGCGGCCTCGGGATACTCGGCATGGAAGCCGATCTCCAGCAACTCCCGGTCCCCTACGCGCACGAGCTGGGCCTCGTAGTGCTCACGCGTGGCGTCGCCGAACCACACCTTCACTCCCCGACCGTGCGAGGTGGTCCGCAGGTCGGGTCCGACGAC
>JANPDB010000617.1:0-4208 GCA_031431255.1 Acidimicrobiia bacterium
CGAGTCGAGAATCGGAGCGAACGTACCGAGATCAGAGCGGAGACGACGGGCGGCCACACGGAACTGGTGCAGGTCCTCGGGTTCGTTGCCACCGCGCACCAGGGGATCTCGACGGATGAGCTGATCCAGCGATCCCGACAATGCGCTCGTCACGAGATCGCCGATACGGGCTCGTGATGTCAGTTCGCCGACCACGACATCTGCGGGCGCCTGCGCGGCCTCGCCGAGAACCCGGACCACCTTTGCCAGGACCGGTTCCTCGATCGCACAGCCTGCCTTACGAAGACGTCTGGTGATGGCACGAAACGACGCGTGCGTCTCGACTCCCGACGCGAGTTCCACCTCGATTTCCCGGAACGACAGCGACTCACCCCCGATTCGACTGCCGGTGACAAGGTCGTCGCACACGGTTGCGAAGGTGACACCGTCGATGAGCAACGCGGTCTCGGTGCGCGTCGTGCGCAGCGTGGCCACCGCTTCCAGCGGCTCCCCACGCCGGAACACCCGCACGAGTTCGGTGGCACGCGGCGGCACCTTTGTGCGCGGTCCGGCGAACGTGACTTCGTGGCGCGACATCACCGAACCGTCGGAGCTCGCCGGAAGCTTCACCGTCCACATCGGTTTCGGACGCTCGTCGCGCCAGCGCAGCGAGGCCCCCCATCGGGCGAGGGACAACGTCGGCGTGTCGTAGTACTCGGCGGTCATCTCCTGCGTCGATGGCGGGCCGCACGCCACTCCCGGGGAGACCCCGGTGAGGTCGGGCAGCGTGGTATCCGCGTGCGCGATCATCTTGAGCTCTCGTTCGGTGGTCATTCGCGGTCCCACGATCGCAGGCGGCGCATGAGGCTGCGCTTCTTGTCCTGATGGTCCTGCATCCTGCGCAGGATCGAATCGAGCGTCCGGATCGCCTTGTTGATGCTCGGGCCCTTGTTGAGCATCACGCATTCGGCCCGGTCGGCCATGGCCGCGTCAGTGACCTCTGCCCGTGATGCCTGTCCGGTGCGGGCGAGCGTGTCGAGCACCTGGGTCGCCCAGATCACCGGCACATGCGCCGCTTCGCAGGCCCACATGATCTCCTCCTGCACCTCCGCAAGACGTTCGAAGCCGACCTCCACCGCGAGGTCGCCACGAGCGATCATCACGCCGACCCGGTCGCTGCGCATCGCGACGAGGAGCAGCTCGGGGAGGTTCTTGAACGCCATCACGTTCTCGATCTTCAGCACGATGCCGATATCGGTCGCGTCGAGGGCCTTCAGCTCGCGCTGTAGCTCTTCGACGTCACCAGGTCGGCGGACGAACGAGAAGTTGACGATGTCGGCGAAGCGCACGACAAACGGAAGATCTTCGCGATCCTTCGCAGTCAGCGCGTCGAGGCGCAGGTCGGAGTCCGGGAAGTTGATCCCCTTACCGGACTTGAGGTTGGCACCGCCGGGCCGGACCTCGGTGATTGCCACGCTGATCTCCTCGGGCGTCACCGTGTCGACCGGACCGCCCATTTTACCGTCGTCGAGCCACACCCATTCCTTCGGGCGAACGGCGGCGAAGGCCTCCGGGAGGGTGCAGCCGATCCGGTGGACGACTCCTTCCGGTGTGCCCTCAGCAGCATCGAGCGAGCGCGTCAGGATCACTCGGTCGTCACGGCGCACCCGGTGCACCTGTTCGCGACGCGGCAACTCGCCGACCGACGTGGTGGTGGTCGCACCGGTCGCTTCGTCGAGGTGGCCGATGGCAAGCCCGGTCGTGAGGTAGGTGGTCTGTTCGGTCGATGCCAGGCAACCACCCGTTGTCGACTCGACGACCTTCCAGGTCCGTACGGAACCGCGACTATCGGTGATCTCGAGACGATCGTCGGGTCGCCGGGCTTCGAGGAACGCTGCATCATCGACGGGCACCACCGGAACGCTTCGCCCTGACGGGGCCTCCGGGGCCGGTGCGCTGGTGGCGGTGAGCCATACCAGTGCCGGCTGAATCACGTGGCCGAGTTCGTCACGGTCGGGAGCGACCCGCAATGCGGCCGGGCCGAGCCGCATCGGACCGGTCCGCAGCTTCGGGCCGGCGAGGTCCATCGCCGTGCGCACTCGCCGACGGCGGGGACGATCGCATGAACGGAGATTGTCGATCATCGCCGTCCACTGATCGGCGCTGTCATGGGCGCAGTTGATGCGGGCGACATCCATCCCGTTCGTCACCAGCTTGGTCACCAACGACGGGTTGTCGGCGGCCCCACTCGGAAGCGTCACCATGATGCGGGTCGACCGGTGCGACGGCGTGGGGCCGAGAAGAAGATCGGCGTTGTGCGCCAGCAGCCGATCACCCTCGCCGAGCGAGATGCCCGCCGTGACCGGTGAAGGATCGCGTTCCGCGAGGTTCGAAACGAGGCCGAGCACCGCCTCGATCGATGCCAGCACATTCGCTTCGCAACGGCCGAGCGAGGAGAGTCCTCGCCCGGCCAGCTTCGCCTGCAGCTCGCGCAGATCGTGCTTGCGCAACTCGACGTAGTGCACAAGGTTGACGGCCGATCGCCGATGCTTCGGATGAGTGCCGGCGATCGAGTCGGCGTGCGCGTTCTCGGCGGCTAGCAGGTCGGCGCGCAGCTCCGCTAGCTCGGCGGCGAGCGCTGAGACGTGAGGGTCCATGGAGATGGACCATCATTGCGGACAACTTCACGTCGGACACTGAACGGAACATGGCCGCTAGATGAACGATCCCCGGCCCGGGCCGGGGATCGTTCAGACGATGTCGGGGGTCAGACGATGTCGGGGGTCAGGCGATGTCGAAGCGATCGAGGTTCATGACCTTGCTCCACGCCGCGACGAAGTCCGACACGAACTTCTGCTCCCCGTCGGAGGAACCGTAGACCTCGGCGATTGCCCGAAGCTGTGAGTTCGACCCGAAGACGAGGTCGTAGCGGGTGCCGGTCCAGCGGAGTTCGCCGCTCGCCCGATTGCTTCCGTGGAAGACGTCGTGCGAGCCCGAAACGGGCTGCCACTCCGTCGAAACGTCGAGGAGGTTGGTGAAGAAGTCGTTGGTGAGCGTCCCCGGGCGAGCCGTGAAGACACCGTGTGTCGATCCATCCGCGTTCGTACCCAGGACGCGCAGTCCACCGACGAGCACGGTCATCTCCGGCGCGCTGAGCGTCAGCAGCTGGGCACGATCGACCAGCAGAGCTTCCGCCGGCAGCGTGTGGCCCTTGCCGATGTAGTTGCGGAACCCGTCGGCCGTCGGTTCCAGCACCGCGAACGACTCGACGTCGGTCTGCGCCTGCGAGGCGTCGGTGCGTCCTGGCGTGAACGGCACCGTGACGTCATGTCCGCCCGCCTTTGCCGCAGCTTCGACTGCCGCGCACCCTGCGAGAACGATCATGTCGGCCATCGACACGGCCTTGCCCGAACCAACGAACGATGCACGGACTGCTTCCAACTTCTCGAGCACACGCCGCAGCTGCGGCGGATTATTGACCTCCCAGCCGGCCTGGGGATCGAGGCGAAGACGTGCACCGTTCGCCCCTCCGCGCTTGTCGCTGTTGCGGAACGTCGACGCCGACGCCCATGCGGTCGATACCAATTCCGAGATCGTCAACCCGGAGGCGAGCACCGCCGCTTTCAGTCCGGCGATGTCGCCGTCATTGATCAGCGCATGGTCGACGGCGGGCACCGGGTCCTGCCAGATCAATTCCTCGGTAGGAACCTCAGCGCCGAGGTAGCGAACGACCGGACCCATGTCGCGATGCGTGAGCTTGAACCACGCTCGGGCGAAGGCATCGGCGAACTCAGCCGGGTTCTGATGGAAACGTCGCGAGATCGGCTCGTACACCGGGTCCATCCGCAGCGCCATGTCGGCGGTCGTCATCATCGGCGCGTGCGTCCTCGACGAATCGTGGGCATCGGGCACGGTGCCCTGCGCCTCGGGGTTCGACGGTGTCCACTGCTGGGCACCGGCGGGGCTCCGTGTCAGCGTCCAGTCATACGCGAACAGGGTGTCGAAGTAGGTGTTGTCCCACGTGGTCGGTGTCGGAGTCCACGCACCTTCGATCCCGCTCGTCGTGGTGTGCACCCCCTTGCCGGTGCCGAAGCTGTTCTTCCAACCGAGACCCATCTGCTCGATCGGCGCGCCCTCGGGTTCGGGGCCCATGAGCGTCGGATCACCGGCACCGTGCGCTTTGCCGAACGTGTGGCCGCCAGCGACCAGCGCAACGGTCTCTTCGTCGT
>JANPDB010000618.1:0-1780 GCA_031431255.1 Acidimicrobiia bacterium
GCGTAGTGCTGCCTCCCCATCGACGTCGCCGGCCGACACCAGCTCAGTCGTCGCAACTCGACGGGAGGAGTCGACGTTGGCGGTACCGGGTGCCGCCAGCCGGGTGAGGATGGTCCTCGCCGCCTGCTGACGAGCAGCCGGGAACGCGATCCACAACTCCTCCGCGGTTCGGGCGATCGCACCACGTACCCCGCCGGCTTGGCGGTACGCAGCACGGGTGAGCACGTCACCCTGACGCAGCAGCCACGTCTGGCGCAGTGCATGCGAGAGAAGCGGCAGCGCGCCAGATTCGCCGACGACGTCATCGATGATCTCGTCGTCCAATCCGCGCTCGAGGGTGAGGCCGGCCGCGAGAGCAGGAACGGTGATGATCCGGCGCAGCTCCGCTTCCGTCGGGGCGCCGAGGAGGACGTGCGACTGCGACAGGGCGTCTGCGAACCGGCGGTAGGGCGCGCATGATCCGTAGTGATCCGAGCGCAATGCCACCACGACCCTCGCCCGACCCGACTCGGCGATGTCGCACAACTCGTCGAGGTAGGCGACCCGTTCGGTCTCGTCGTCGCACAGTGTGAAGATCTCCTCGAGCTGATCGACCGCCACGATCGGGCAAGACGTGACCTTGGGCACCGACAACCGCGCCATCGCCTCGCGCAGGCGCTGCAACGGGTTCGGTCCAGGGCGGATGACTGCCGACACAAGCGCGTGCTGGCTCAGGCCCGCGAGAAGCAGCGACGACTTCCCGCTCCCCGATGCCCCGATCACGCCGGCGAGCGTCGAGCTCTCCATCGCGGCGATCACCTGCCGGACTGCTCGTTCACGGCCCACGAACAACGCCACGTCGCTCGGGGAATAGGCATCGAGGCCCTTCCACGGACAGAGAGCATCCGCGTTCGGCCAGCCGCGCTGCTCACCGCTACGGATACTCGACTCCACAGCCATCACCCTACAAAGAGCAAGGTCGATTCGGACGGGGCGCTGAAGGAAATAGGAAATCCCTGTGCTTCTGCGAAATTAGGAAATTCCCCGTATCGCTGCGCAGGTCGGAAGCGGGATGATCGGCCGATGAACCACCGAAGAGCGGAGCCCCACATGTCGTCGACCACCGTCCCGCACCCGAGAACGCGGCGCATCCATGCGCTCACGTCTCTCGGGATCCTCCTCGTATCAACGGCTGCTGTTCCTGGCGCGGCCACCGCGGGAGCAAAGCCCAAGGCCCCGGCTACGAGCACGAAGAAGTACTGCGCCGCGGCCAAGGCATGGCTGGCCTATGAGACGAAGACGCTGGAGACGGGACCGTACGACCAAGCATGGGTCCAAGAGACCAAGCGGCTGCTCATCCCCCTCGGTGCCAACACTCCAAAATCGCAGCGCGGCTATATGGCCCTCTTCATACTCTCGCTGATCGGCGACCGGTCCCTCATCGCCGGGACCGAGGCCATCACCAGCGTCGACGACATCGACTTCTTGCGGATGGCAGCCGCTGACGTAAAGGACAGCGTGAGCTCGTTTGCCGCCCGCAACGCGATCGGCATCTATACCCAGAAGACGTGCAAGATCGACGTACTCAAGCCGTTCCGAGATCTGGCCAAGGGCTTCGAGTAACGAAGTTGTCGTGGGGTTTGCCGACGTGGGCGGACTGATCGATGATGAGCCCGTCGCGGTTGTCGCAGACCTGGGCGTTGTATCCGAACTCGACTGGTGCCGAGCGGGCCTTTTCCGGCGATGGGGCGAGCGACACGATCTTTTTGCTACACGAGCGTGTCGCCCCTGGGTCGACGCC
>JANPDB010000619.1:0-5821 GCA_031431255.1 Acidimicrobiia bacterium
CTTCCCCAAGCCGGGCATCACGTTCAAGGACCTCACCCCGCTGCTCCGTGACCCGTCGTCGCTCGGGCTCACCCTCGACCTCCTTACCGAACCCTGGCGCGACCGGGGGATCACCGTCATCGCCGGCATCGAGGCGCGTGGGTTCCTCCTCGCCCCGATGGTCGCCGAGCGGCTCGGTGTCGGGATGGTTCCACTTCGTAAACCCGGCAAGCTCCCTTGGCGCACCGTGGCCGAGACGTACGACCTCGAATACGGAACCGACACCCTGGAGATCCACGAGGATGCCGTGACCTCGGCTGACCGCGTGCTGCTCATCGACGATGTGCTGGCCACCGGAGGGACGGCGGGTGCCGGGATCCGTTTGCTGCGCCGGGTCGGCGCCGACGTGGTCGGTTGTGCGTTCGTGATCGAGCTCGGCTTCCTCGCCGGGCGGGGGCTGCTCGACGCCCCGGTCACGTCCGTTCTCGAATACTGACCGCCGCATGCCGACGAGCGGTCGGAGGCGGCCGGTTGGAGTGAGCAGGTTGCCGTAACGTAGATCCATGAGTACCGCGCCGACCTCGACTCGCAAAGCGGCCGCGGCGAAGAAGCTCGACGTCGCCAGCGAAGCCGTCGATCCGCTCGACCCGGCGCTGATCGCGGACCTCCTGGCCGAGTTCCGCCGCCACCATCCAAAGGCACCGACCAACCGGATCGAGAAGGCCTTCGAGCTGGGCGCTCTCGCCCACCGTGAACAGAAGCGGAAGTCGGGAGAGCCGTACATCACCCATCCGATCGCCGTCGCTCTGGTGCTCGCCGGCCTCGGTCTCGACGACACGACGTTGGCCGCCGCCATCCTCCACGACTCCGTCGAGGACACCGGCATCACCCTTGACGACCTCACCGAGAAGTTCGGACCGGACGTCGCGGCGATCGTTGATGGTGTGACGAAGCTCGACCGGATCCAGTTCGATTCGAAGGAGGCGCAGCAGGCCGCCACCATGCGCAAGATGCTGGTGGCGATGGCGAAGGACCTGCGGGTCCTGCTCATCAAGCTCGCTGACCGGCTGCACAACATGCGGACCATCGACGCCGTCAGCGAGGACTGGAAGCGCCGTCGCACGGCGCAGGAGACCCTCGACATCTATGCGCCCCTCGCCCACCGCCTCGGCATCGGCGAGGTGAAGCACGAGCTCGAGGACCTGAGCTTCCGCGCCCTCGAGCCGCGCAAGTACGCAGAGATCGAGCAGATGGTGCAAACGCGCACGCCCGAGCGCGAGGCCTACCTCACGAACGCCATCACCGAGGTCATCGACCGTCTGAGCGCGCTGAAGATCACCGCCACCGTGACCGGCCGCGAGAAGCACTACTGGTCCATCTACGAGAAGATGGTGAAGAAGGGCAAGGAGTTCGACGACATCTACGACCTTGTCGGGATCCGGATCGTTGTCGACTCGGTGAAGGACTGCTACGCCGCTCTGGGGTCGATCCACGCGCTGTGGAAGCCGGTCCAGGGCCGGTTCAAGGACTACGTGGCCATGCCCAAGTTCAACCTGTACCAGTCGCTCCACACGACCGTCGTCGGTCCCGAGGGCAAGGTCCTCGAGTGCCAGATCCGGTCGATCGAGATGCACCAGATCGCCGAATACGGGATCGCCGCGCACTGGCAGTACAAGGATCCCGGCCGCTCGAAGAAGGCCGCACCGAAGCCCGACGAGATGGCGTGGCTTCAGCGGCTCGTCGACGCCTCGCCCGATAGCGACGAGCCGGGCGAGTTCCTCGCCACCATCAAGGTCGACCTCGATCAGGAAGAAGTGTTCGTGTTCACGCCGAAGGGTCGGGTGATCACCCTTCCTGTCGACGCGACACCGATCGACTTCGCCTATGCCATCCACACTGACGTAGGGCATCGCTGCATCGGCGCGCGAGTCAACGGTCGCCTTGCTCCGCTCGACACCACGCTCAACTCCGGTGAGACCGTGGAGGTGATCACCTCGAAGGTCGAGACCGCCGCGCCCACGCGCGACTGGCTGAAGATTGCCATCACCCCTCGTGCGCGCAACAAGATCAAGCAGTGGTTCTCGAAGGAGCGCCGGGAGGACGCGCTCGAGAACGGACGCGAGGAGCTCGTCAAGGCGCTCCGCAAGGAGAGCATGCCGACGATGAAGCTGATAGGTCCTGCCGCTACGAAAGCGGTGGTCGCCGATCTCGGCCTCGACGATCTCGATCAGCTCTATGTCGCCATCGGCGAAGGCCACGTGTCGGCCCAGCAGGTGCTGCAGCGTCTCCAGCGGGAGTTGCGCGGCGGAGAGCACGAAGAGCAGCTGCCGGCGCCCACCATCCGTCAGCGCCCGAACCGGTCAACCCGACGCGCTCACGGTGGCGGCGTGCACGTCGAAGGCTTCGACGATTTCCTGGTTCGGCTCGCCCGTTGCTGCACTCCGGTTCCTGGTGACGAGATCCTCGGCTTCGTCACCCGCGGTCGCGGGGTGAGCGTGCACCGCGCCGACTGCTCGAACTCCCGGGCGCTCCGGGTGGGCGACGTGGCCCGCACCATCGAGGTCGAGTGGGACCAGAGCGCCGATCGCCGCAAGACGGTCTACGTCGTCTCGGTGATGGTGGAGGCGTTCGACCGGGCACGCCTGCTCGCCGACGTCGCTCGGGTGCTGTCCGACAACCACGTCAACGTGCTCGGTTGCTCGACTCACACCACCCCCGATCGAGTCGCCCATCAACGGTTCGACTTCGAACTTGCCGATCCGTCGCACCTCGATGCGATCCTGCGCTCCGTCCGCACCGTGGAGAGCGTGTTCGATGCGTTCCGGGTGTTGCCCGGCAAGGAGCAGCGCGCCGCAGAGTGAGTGTCGCCGGAGCTATTCGGCGACGAGGTGCACGGGATCGCCGAGGAGCCGGACGGTCCAGGTGGAGCGGTCGAACACCGCCCCCAGTGAGGTCGTGTAGCGGATCTTCCACCACCCGTCCTCCGGCAGTGGTGCGGGTACGCACGGGCGGCTCAGCGGGACGCAGCCATAGTCCGTCGGTACCGTGAGCTCGAGGGAGATCATGCGTCCGTTGAACTTGAAGTCGTTGGCCCGCTCGCTGAGTGGCCATGGCGGTGCCTGCGGACCGAGCGTGCTCGCCGGCCCGCTCACATCGAGCACACCGCCGGGGACGTTGGTGAGCGGGAACCGGTCGTCGTCGGGGACTCCGACGAGGCCGTGGTCGAAGGTCCGGAAGCGGAAGGGTATCGGCTGGTAACCGGAAAGTGCGGTGGGCTGGAGAATCGAGATCGTGTTGGCGCCTTCGCCGACATCCCACAGCAGGATCTGAATCCGCTTTCCCCGGAAGTCGAGCGCGGGCGACAGGCGGGCGAGGAAGAAGTCGACGGTGTCACCCGAAGCGTTTGCGTAGACGCCGACGCTGGACTCGCCCGACATCGTGGCGCAGTCGGCGCACGGAGCGATCGGATCACCGGCCCAATGGGCAAGAAGGGCGAAGGCGTTTGAGCCGTACGAGTTCGCCTGTCCCTCGTCGGTGTTCACGTCGATCTTGAACGGCCCGGCTCCGGCCGAAGCGGGAATGCGGAACAACTCGGTCCAGCCGTTCGAGCCCGAGCAGTTGTTGCACGTGCCGTAGCTCCGAGGGGTGTTCGGCGCCGGCATCGGGTCGCCGTCGGGGTTTCGGAGACCGAAGCTGGTGTTGATCTGGGAGTTCCCGAAGTTCGGGTCGGCGTCCTGGATCGTGTTGGTATCGATCGAGGCGACCTCGTTGCTCATGTCGAACTGCGGGTTGTAGACCTCGACGACGGTGTCCCTCGCCGGGTTCGTCGTGCACGGATCCTCTCCGACCGTCGGGCACGGGACGTTGACGAGATAGGTGTACTGCGCCGCGTCGGTTCCGGGACGGCGATAGTCGTCGTTCTCGACAACCGGCGGCGTGAGGCTGCACGAGGTGACCCGGCCGGCGCGGTTGCCGTCGAACGCCGAGGCGAACCGGTCGCCATCCTCCTTGGCGGTGCAGTAGCCGTTGATGGCGAGCCAGAAGCCCTGGTCGCCGACCACCGGGTAAGAGATCAGGTTCGCCGTGCCGATGCCGTTGAGCTTCGAGCCCATGTCGATCGCCGACACGAACTCCGCCGTTGCCTGGCGTCCAACGACGGTGGACGGCCGAAGGAGCTTGCCGAAGAACGATTGCACGTTCTGTTTGACGCTCACCTTGATCCGTCGCGGGCTCTTCGGGTCTCGGGTGACGACGATCGCACCCGGCTCGAGCCCGTTCCGCACCGCGCTTTCGCGGGCGGCTGCCTCCGCCTTGACGAAGTTCGGCATGCGGACCACCGCGGAGAGGGCGGCGGCGTCCGCTGATCGCTGGAGTTCGAGTCCTCGCATGTACCAGACCGCGACATCGAGGGCGAGGGCGGTCGCCATCAGCATGATGATGAGCAGGATCGCGGTGGTCACCGCCACGAAGCCGCGCTCGCGCGCGGGACGCACGACTGCCCGGACCCCGGGTGGGCGGGCCCCCGCCACCCCGGCGGCTGACCCTGTCGGAACCGTCGGTGTCGGGTCGTCCGCCGCGAGAGGGAGGAGTGGATGCATCATGCGGCCCGCTGCGGTTCGATCTGAGCGAGTGATGTCCGTTTGATCTTGCGTGACGGAACCACGCCGCTCAGACTCCTGTGGCGCGCCTGGACGTACACGCCGACCCAGTCGGGGCTCACGTCTCCGGTGATCTCCTCGATCCGGCGGGTGGCCGGCCACGATTCGTCCCACTTCCCGACGTTCTCGGCAACGGTGTTCAGGTCGGACCATCCGAAGTTGGCTTCGTTCAGGGTACGGAGATCAGCCTGGCGGTAGATGTTGCACTCGCCGGCAATTCCCCGGCTGGTCGTGGTGATCTGGGCCACGCACGCTGCGGGAACCGGACTGCTTGCCGAGGTGCCGCGGAAGACGATCACCGCGTCGATGCGGGCAGCAAGGCTGCCGAGCGACTTGTTGGCGGCCCGGAGCGCGTTCAGGTCCGCCAAGGGGGATGCCGCCCACGTGGAGGTCTCACGTGTCGCGGCCCGGGAGGCGTTGGCGACGGCGTCGGTGTTGAACAGGAACACCCCGAACTCGATGATGGCGAAGACGAACAGGAAGAAGAGCGGGGCGACGAGCGCAGCCTCGACTGCCGATGCGCCGCGTTCACGGTCGGTGCCGATCATGCACGGAGAACGGCGGATCGGCCTCAGCAGCATGGACGGGGTGCCCTGGTCGTCGTGGTGGTCGTCGTCGTGGGCGGTGACGTAGTGGTGGGCGGCGGGAGCGTTGTTGTCGTCGGTGGCGGCGCGGTGGTCGTGGTGGACGGTGGCGGAAGGGTTGTGGTGGTCGGCAGCGGGATCGTGGTCGTCGTGGCCGGCGGTGAGGTCGAGGTGGTGGGAGCCTCGGTCGTGGTCGGCAGCGCGATGGTTGTCGTCGTCGGCGCCTCCGTCGTCGTGGGCGGCGCCAGCGTTGTGGTCGTGGGTGGCGGGAGCGTCGTGGTCGTGGTGGTCGTCGTGGTGCTCGTCGTCGTGGTGGTGCGGGCGATCGGAGGCGGAGGGACCGGCAACGGTCGGGGGCGGTCGGGGACGGCGGCATTCGGATCGAGTCGGAACACCGACCGGTAGGTGATCTGCACGTCGGACCCGAACATGCGGACGATGTGGGGATGGCGGAGTTCTACCTGCACACCGATGTAGGCGTCGTCGGCGCGCCGGGCTCGCTCGCGAGTGGTCGGGCACCAGAATCGGGCGAGGTCGGCACAGGAGAACCGGGCAGCGAGCGCGGCGTCGTCCAGCGAATCGACCAGGGCCAGCTCGTTC
>JANPDB010000620.1:0-3150 GCA_031431255.1 Acidimicrobiia bacterium
GGTTGTCGTCGTGGAGTCGGGTGAGAGCGGTGGGTCGCTCCTCACGGTGCACGAGGCCGCGATGCGGGGGCGGCCGATCCTTGCGGTTCCGAACAACCCGCTTCTGCGCTCGGCGGCCGGGTCGAACGGGCTCCTGCGTCGGGTTGAGGGAGCCGCGCCCCTTGCCGTGCCGTGCAACGGCCCGGCCGATGTCCTTGCGGTGCTCGACGTCGAATGGATTCTCCATGCGCCCGACGACGACCCCCGGACGGAACCGGACCAACGGTCTCGGTCGGTCCTCGAGGCCCTGGGGTGGGACGAGCGGACCACCTCCTGGTTAGCCGCATCAGTTGCCATGCCGCTCGGTGAGATGGCCCAGGTCCTGGCCTCACTCGAGGACGAGGGCTGGATCGTCCATCGCTCCGGTCGGTGGCATCGGCGGCCGCGGTGAACGCGATTGCCGTCGTTCCGGCCTGCGCGATCCGATCGGTGGCCCTGCTCATCGCTGTGTGCTCGGTAACGTTGGCTCACCATGGGCATCCCCGACGCTCCCGATCGAGCCGGGGCGGCTCCCGGCTTGTCCGGCGAAGGGGCAGGGGACGACTGGGGCATCGAGCGTTTCGTGCGATCCTTGGCGAACCTGTCCGACGCGACGGCCCTCGCGTACCGCGACGACACGATTCGGTTCCGGCAGTGGTGCCTCGAGGAGGGGACGGCTGCTCCTCAGGCGATCCAGCGGCCCCTCGTCCGAGCATGGATGGCCGATCTGGCCCGCAGCGGGTTGACCGCCTCGAGCATGGCTCGGCGTCTGGCGGGGGTACGTCGCTACTTCGGGTACCTCCGTTCCTCGGGTTCGATCGACCACGACCCAACCGAACAGGTGAAGGCGCCGGCGAAAGCGTCACGGCTCCCGCGGGTGTTGACCCAGGGCGAGGTCACCGACCTTCTCGACCGGTCCGACGCCCGCGACCCTTGGGATCGTCAGGACCAGGCGATTCTGGAGCTGCTCTACAGCTCGGGACTCCGAGTTGCGGAGCTGTGCGGCCTCACCGACGGGGCGTGGGATCGCCGTCGCCAGGTGGTGACCATTCGCGGCAAGGGGAACAAGGAGCGGGTCGTCCCGATCGGCGAGCCGGCGGCTGCAGCCCTGTTGATCTGGGTCGACACGGTGCGCCCGGCGCTCATCGACGCGGCATCGACCACGTTTGTGAATCGACGTCTACGTCCCCTCGGACCGCGCGATGTCCGGCGGATCGTCGACCGCCGGGCCTCCCGTCCGACCCATCCCCACGCTCTCCGACACACGTTTGCCACCCACCTCCTCGACGGAGGGGCGGACCTCCGAGTGGTCCAGGAACTGCTTGGCCATGCCGATCTCGCGACGACCCAGCGTTACACGCACGTGAGCAAGGACCGGCTCCGTTCGGTGCACCAGGCGACGCATCCCCGCGCCGGGGCGGCGGTGTCGCCAACATCTGCGAAACTGCTTGGAGCGGATCCCGATTCGCACAGGTAACGGCCGCTAGCCTCCTGCGGTCAAGGTGTTCTGGGGAGCGAAGTGAGCGACGAGCAAGAAAAGAGCGAGGAACAGCGCTCGGTCGAAGCTCTTTGGCGCGACTTCAAGTCGATGGGAACCCAAGCGCTTCGCGACGGGCTGATCGTCCACTACGCCGCCCTGGTGAAGTACGTGGCGAACCGCGTTGCGGTCGGTCTGCCGTCGAACGTCGAACAGGCCGATCTGGTCTCCTACGGCTTCTTCGGCTTGATCGACGCGATCGAGAAATTCGAGATCGATCGCGGCATCAAGTTCGAGACCTATGCGATCCGTCGGATTCGCGGAGCCATCATCGACGAGCTCCGCTCGATCGACTGGGTTCCGCGCTCGATCCGGTCCAAGGCCCGGGCCATCGAGAACGCGTTCGGCACGCTCGAAGCCGACCTCGGTCGAGCGCCGTCCGACGCAGAGATGGCCAAAGCGCTCGAAATGTCGGAGCACGAGCTCCAGCAGATCTTCACCCAGGTGTCGTTCGTCGGCTTGGTGGCGCTCGACGACGTGTACAACCGTGGCGGCGAGCGGGGCGAGACCACCACACTCGCCGAGACCATCGCCGACAAGGGCGAGGGGCCGAGCGGACTCTACGAGGTGGAGGAGCTCCGTCAGTCGTTGGCGTCGGCCATCAATCGGATGCCCGAGCGAGAGAAGGTCGTGCTCACGCTGTACTACTACGAGAACATGACCCTGGCCGAGATCGGCGAGGTCCTCGGGGTCACCGAGAGCCGGGTCTGCCAGATCCATACCCGGGCGGTGCTCCAGCTCCGCTCGAAGATGGGCGTCAACAGCATCTGAGTAGGCGTCTGCGTCGAACGGTGAGCAGCTTCGTGCTGGTCGTGTTGCCACTTGCCTGGTCGTTCGTCGCTGTTGGGCCTGTCGAAGCGGCGTCGCGCCACGTGTCGTCGCCCCGGTCTGTTCCGTCTTCGCCGCCGACCTCCACCGCACCGGATCTGCGGCCGACCGGCGCACCGGTGACGAGCGGGCGCAACACGTCTGCTCCCAACACGGCGACCGAGCCGCCGCCGATGCCCCAGCCGACGTATCCGCCGGTCACCGTGAAGCGCACGACGCCGGTGCGCGGTCCGATCGTCGACCCGTGGCGTCCGCCCTCGACGCCCTATGGACCCGGCAATCGGGGCATCGACATCGGAACGGTTCCGGGGGCCGCGGTCGTGTCGCCAGCCGACGGCCTGGTCACCTTCGCCGGAATGGTCGGCGACTCGCGCTTCGTCGTCGTCGAGAGCCCGGACGGGATACGGATCACGATTGGATTCCTGGCCTCGGTCAGCGTGCGCTCGCGCCAGACGGTGCGCCGGGGCCAGCCGATCGGGCGGGCCGGTACCGCGGTGCATATCGGTGCACGCGTCGGCGAGGACTACCTCGACCCGACCCCGCTGTTCAGCGGAGGCCCGCCCCATGTCCGGTTGATCGCGGCCGTCGACCGGTCCAGGGAGAACTCGAACAGGTCAACCGGCTGACCGCACTATGCTTGACCCCTGCGCTTGACGGGTGTCGAGCGCCTTCTCGCTGGTCCTCCGGTCGCCGCAAGGCGCTGTGCCGGCGAGAACGAACCCAACAGAACCGGAGGAGGAGAACATCATGAGCAACGCGACCCCGGT
>JANPDB010000621.1:0-2379 GCA_031431255.1 Acidimicrobiia bacterium
GGTGCCGAGTTTAATCGTCGCCTAGCTTCCCCCCGGAAGAAGGCTTCTCGGACCACGCGCGGGGCGTCAACGGCTTGTGCCGTACACGCCCGGTTTGCGTAGTCGGGGGCTACGCTCGCATTGGTCCATTTACCAACGTCACGACGGAGACTGCGATGCGCATCGAAACCCGCCACACCCCATCGTTCGGCATCGGCCGGTGCACCCTGGGCGGTGGTGAGTCCGTCAAGGTCGAGGCCGGGGCCATGATGGCGATGAGCACCGGGATGAATCTCCAGTCGAAGGCCGAAGGCGGGGTGTTCAAGTCGCTCAAGCGCGCCGCGCTCGGCGGCGAGTCCTTCTTCCTGACCACCTACAACGCCCCGGATCAGGGCGGCTGGGTCGATGTCGCCCCCCGTCTCCCCGGCGATCTCGTCACGTTCGAGCTGACCGCGCAGCGTTCCTACGTCATCCAAAAGGGCTCGTGGCTGGCGTCGACTACCGACATCGCACTCGACACCAAGTGGGGTGGGTTCAAGAACCTCTTCGGCAGCGAAGGCGGGTTCGTCGTGCGGGCGAGCGGCAGCGGGCCGCTGTTGCTCAGCTGTTTCGGGGCGCTCGACAAGTGGGAGCTGGCCGCCGGTGAGTCGATCACCGTCGACACCGGCCACATGGTGGCCTACGAGGACACCGTCTCCATGACCCTACGAAAGGTCACTGGCGGCCTGGTGCAGTCGTTCAAGAGCGGCGAGGGCATCGTCTTCGACTTCACCGGACCCGGCACCGTCTATACGCAGACGAGAAACCCGAACGAGCTGCTCAGCTGGATCGGTTCCTCGATCGGCACCGGGAACTCGTCGGGCGGGGCCGTGCTCGGCGGCGGGCTGCTCGGCGGACTGATGAGCCGAGACTGACGCCTGCGGCCCCGTACGAGGGTGTTGGTGATCGGTGGCTGCGCGGCCGCTCGACGAAGAATTGATCGCGCGATCAATTCGGGACGTTGGTCCCTGGTGGCCGGGTAGGACCCGTCAGTAGCTTCTCCTCAGGACCCGGCGTCGGCCCGGGCCAAGAGGGGGACGAAAATGCGACGACGTCGTCACGCGCTCAGCGGAGCGCTCTACGAGGTGGAGGCCGACGGCAACGTCCGAGTTGCATCCCGGGAGGGTGTGACCGGCTTGTTCACGCCGGACGGAGAGTGGATCTCGGGTGATCTCCATCAGTGCGACCCGCACCTGTGCGGCTGGCTCGCCGGGCCACAGCTTCCCCCTCGGCTCGCCGTGCTGCCCCGTTTCCGGGAGACCGCCTCAGCCGGATCGGAGGTGACGTCATGACGATGGTCGACGAAACCAAGCCCCCGTTGCTGACCTATCAGCAGCTGCTCGACACCGACTCCCACGACGTACCCGACGTGCTTCGTTGGTTCTCGCCGATGCCGCCGAGCGAGGCCGACGTGCCGGTGCTCCGCTACACGTCCGCCGAGTTCCACCGGTTGGAAGTCGAGAAGGTCTGGAAGAAGGTCTGGCAGATGGCGTGTCGGGAGGAGGACATCCCCGATGTCGGCGACCACATCACCTACGACATCGCCGGGATGTCGATACTCGTCGTGCGTTCCACGGCGACGGAAATCAAGGCGTTCATGAACGTCTGTCCGCACCGCGGACGACTGCTCAAGGAAAGCCCGGGGCGCTCAACCGAGATTCGCTGCGCCTTTCACGGGTTCGCGTGGGAGCTAAACGGCCACCTGAAGCAGGTTCCGTGCCAGTGGGACTTTCCGCGTCTGGTGGAGGGGGAGTGGTCCCTTCCCGAGGTGAAAGTCGGTTTCTGGGGCGGCTTCGTGTTCATCAACATGGATCCGGAGTGCGAGCCGCTCGGGTCCTTCCTCGGCGATCTGCCGGCCCACTTCGCTCGCTGGCCGTTGGAAGATCGCTACAAGGAGGCGCACGTCGCCAAGGTGCTCAACTGCAACTGGAAGGTCGCCCAGGAAGCGTTCATGGAGGCGTGCCCCGTGGTCGCCACCCATCCGCAGCTGTTGCCCAGCCTCGGCGACGCGAACACCCAGTACGACGTGTTCGGGAACTTCTGTCGGGCCATCACGCCCAACGGCACGCCGAGTCCGCACATCGGATGGGTGCCGAGCGAGCAGGAGATCTTCGACGCCATGACCGATCGCAACCTCGACGAGGAGCCGCGTGGCGTCGTGCCGATCGGCGAGACGGCGAGGCGCATGGCGGCGGAGGCGGCGAGGAGGGCTCTGCGTCCGGCGATCGGTGACCGGGCCGACGAGCTGTGCGACGGCGAGTTGACAGAGAGCATCTACTACACCGTGTTTCCGAACTTCCATCCGTGGGGTGCGTACAACCGCATCACGTACCGGTTCCGCCCGTACGGCAACGACCATCG
>JANPDB010000622.1:0-2279 GCA_031431255.1 Acidimicrobiia bacterium
GTAGACGATTCGGTCGATGACGGTGGAGGCGCCGTCTCAGCGGCACTCGTGGTCGTCTGGATCGGCGAACCCGTTCCCGGTCCCCCGCCGGGCGGATTGGAGTTGCTACTACACGCCCCCAGACAGAAGACACTCGCCGCGGCCATGACGGCCAACGGGAAACTTCGGTGGGTCTTCACGGCGGCGGCGTCTCGCAAGATCGTTGACTTACCCTTCTTGTCGCAGACCGAAACATCGGCCCACCAGACGGTCGACAACGCACGACCGCATCACAAGATCGCCGCCGGCTCCTTCGCCGGGTCTGGACACACACTTCGATCTGCTCCTGTCGCCCGCACACTCCCGGCCGATGTATGCGGTGCCCGAGCGGCGGATTCGCGCTCCGAGCGTTCGATCGTGGGCGAGGTGCGAGGTGCGCGACCGGTCGGGACTCCAATCTGAACTTCTCCGACGATCGACCGTGCTCCTTCGCCGTCCGACCGTCGTCGCGGCAGTCCGGGACCCGCTCGTATGGGCCCAAGTGGAGTGGCCAGGTTGCTGTCTGGTCGGCGACACCGAGTGGTGGTTATGTGCGGCGAGGGTCGCCATTTCCAGATTCCCGATGGGCGAGTCTCTGTATCGTATTGGATGCGCCAATTCCCTCGGGGAACAACAGGGTCATGATCGACGTCTTCGGCCTTGGGATCTCGACGGCGTCTTCTGCTGCCGCTGAAGCGTTCAATGATGGACTCAGGCGTTACCTCCAACAACAGGCCGGGGCAATGGAGGCGTTCAGCGTCGCGCTGCTTCATGATTCCGGATTTGGGCTGGCGCGGCTTGGACTCGGGCTTGCGCTTCGGGCAGAAGCGCAGATCAAAGCCGGAAACGATGAAGTCGCTGCAGCGTTCAGTCTTCGCCTTGACAAACGAGAAGCAAGTTTGGCGAACGCGGTAGCGCTTCAATTCTCACTCCAGTTTGATACCGCGGAGGAAGCATTACGGACCCATTTGACATTTTGGCCAACTGACGCGCTCGCGCTATCGCTTCGTTTGGCGCTCTTGAACGTCTTCTCCTCTCGGCCAGATCGCGACGTTGAGATGCTGCGAGCGGTGAGGAGCGTGCAGCCTGCGTTCGGCGATGATCCGTACCCGCTCGCGGCGTTGGCCTTTGCTCTTCAAGAAAACCGAAGGTTCGCCGAGGCGCATGACGTCGCTACCGAGGCCGTCCGGCTCATGCCGAATAACGCCCGGTCCGCACACGCTGCAGCTCACACCTTCTTTGAGACTGGCTCGTTCGAGAAGGGTGAGCGCTTCCTCGAAACGTGGCTCGACGAGTGGGAGAACCCCGGTGGATTTGCCTGCCACCTCGGGTGGCACAGTGCGCTCAGCGCTCTGAGTAGGGCTGATCGACAAACAGCGCGGATACGCCTCGAAAGCCTTCTCTCGTTCGTTGGGCGGTCGCTTGCAGCGCTCGCTGACTGTTCGTCTCTCTCATGGCGGCTTTCGCTGGATGGCGACTCCAACGACCTTCCTTGGGAGGCTTTGTCCGAGATTCCGGACCTTCCGGGAAACCGTTTCGGTAACGCGCACCGAGCGATGGTGTTAGCGGGGCTTCATGACGTCGATGGACTCCGCCGATATGAAGACGTCCTTGCAGAGCTCGGCGGGCTCAATCTTCTCAGTGCGCAATGGGCGAGATCACTTCGGTTGATGTCGACTGGTCGACCGGTCGAAGCTGCCGATGTCCTCGATTCGCTCTCGCCAAACTTTCGCACTCTGGGAGGGAGCCAAGCGCAAACTGACGTGTTTCGCGAAACTCACATTGCCGTGCTGTTACGCGCTGGACGTACCCTTCAAGCCCGTCGCATGATCGAGGATCGGCTTCGTCAACGTTTCAGCCAACGCGATGAAGCCTGGCTCGCAGACACAATGTGACCGAACGCAAACTCCTGACGATGTGCGATTCGAACAAGGCTTCGCTGAACCGCACACTTCGCTGATCAGTCGCGACCGAACGAGCTGCTCGTGACCGGCGTTATACGGGTGATCTCGAGGCGAGTCGCGCTCTGAGTGTTCGATCGTGGGAGAGGTGCGAGGTGTGCGACGGGTCGACGCTGGCCTCCCTGTTGACGCCGCTCCGGCGCGGAGCGCGACCAATCACAATCGACCAGCGCAAGCTGCTGCGATTAGCCCGCATACCCGCTCGCGCCGGACTTTATGCTTCCCGCCATGTCCGGGTGGGTCGTTGTGCCGCGTAGTTATAGTGCGGTCCGGACTCGTTCCGAGTAGGCGTCCTGTTGG
>JANPDB010000623.1:0-7589 GCA_031431255.1 Acidimicrobiia bacterium
CAGGAGGTACTTCATGACCCGAGCACAACTGGTCGCGATGGCGGAGCGGAACCGTGATCTCTCCCGCAACGGGGCGAACCAACTCGTCGACGAGATCGTCAGCGTCCCCGCGAAGAACTACTTCGACGAAGACCGGTGGGCGGCCGAGATGTCACGTGTGTTCCGGCGTGTTCCACTCACCCTTGCGTTCACCGCCGAGATGCCCAATCCGGGCGACTACAAGGCGATGGATGTCGCCGGTGTTCCCGTTCTGATTTCCCGCGGCGCTGACGGAGCGGTGCGCGCCTTCGTCAACTCGTGCAGCCATCGCGGTGCGGTGATCATGCCCGAAGGTACGGGCTCGGCGCGTCGCTTCACCTGTCCTTATCACGCATGGAGCTACGACCAGAAGGGTGAGCTCGTCGGCATTCTCGACCGCGAGATGTTCGGCGATCTCGACACTTCGTGCCACGGGCTCGCTCCACTTGCTGCGAGCGAGCGGGCCGGTCTGATCTTCGTCAGCGTCGATCCGAAGAACACTGCGCCGATCGACATCGACACGTTCCTCTGCGGCTACGACGAACTCCTCGAAACGCTGGCCCTCGACAAGTGTCGCGTCGTCGGTCGCCAGACCATTGTCGGCCCGAACTGGAAGGTGGCCTACGACGGGTACCTCGACTTCTACCACCTGCCCATTCTCCATAAGGACACGTTCGGTTCCACGATCTCGAACAAGGCTGTCTACGACGCGTGGGGTCCGCATCAGCGGGTCAGCTCGCCCGTCCGGAATGCGCAGATGGCGCAGGCCGACCGTCCGGAGCTCGCCGAGCTGCCGATCGACGAGTGGCCGACCGAGCGTCTCAACCTCGGGGTCTGGACGATCTTCCCGCACATCTCGATCGCCGGGTTCGACGCTGGTGGCCGCATGCTGATGGTGTCCCAGCTCTTCCCGGGCGCCGACCCCGGAAGCTCCTACACGGTGCAAACGTTTCTTCACACGCAGCCCGACGCACCAGGGCAGGCTGAAGCTATCCGCGATTCGATTACGTTCCTCCACCACGTAGTGCAGGACGAGGACTATGCAACGGGGCTGCGCCTCCAGGCCGCGCTGAAGACCGGGGCGAAGGACCACGTGCTCTTCGGGCGCAACGAAGGCGGCGGTCAGCGGTTCCATCGCTGGGTCGAAACGCTGATCGGTACGGAGGACGCGGATCTCGCGTCTGTGTTCAAATCCAACAGTCCCGGCTGACCATCCGCGCACGCTTCTGCGCGAGCGGCTGTCCTCCGCCGCTCACTTCGTCGAGCTCCGGGCTCGTGATTTCGTCGAGCTGAGGCGCAGCAACTTGCGCGCTTCTGCGTCGATCCCGGTGATCATCGGGCCGAGGTCTGGGACGCTGTCCCAGTCACCGGTTATCCCGAAGGCGACCCGCCCGTTGTAGGACAGCATGGCGACACCGACCCTCACGCCTTGCGACAACGGCACGAACGGGACGTACTCGAGCAGCTCACGACCGAGGGCGTAGAGCGGTCGGCGCGGCCCCGGCACATTGGTCGTCACCGTGTTGACGCGGTACTGCGGGAGCTGTCGGAGGAGTGCAGTCGCGCCGCGCAGCGCCGCCGACACGAGGAGGGGCGGCGCGAGCCCGCTGAGGGTCGAAAGCAGATGTGCCCCGGCTTCGGCCTGGTGTGATGACTTGACCTCGGACATCTGCGATCTGATGGCATCGAGGCGGGCCCTGCTGTCGGCGAGATGAACCGGAAGATCGGCGATGATCGCGGTGACCTGATTGTTCGGGGAATGATCGTCCGAGGCGCGCACGGAGACCGGAACCAGCGTGTGCAGCCGTGCATCTTCGATCACATCGCCGCGGGCGAGAAGCAGCTCGCGGAAACCCGCCGTTGCGAGTGCGAGGAGCACGTCATTGACGGTGCCCCCGAGCGATTCCCGGATCTTCTTGATGTCGTCGAGCTCCACCGACGTCTGGTCCCAGGAGCGGTGAGGTCCGATGCCGCCTTCGATGGAGAGCGGCGTCGTCGACGTCGTGTGGCGGCCGTAGGACGAGATCCCGGCGACGGTGTTCTTCGCGATGTCGACCAGCTTGCGAGGATCGCGCAGAAGAGAAGCGGCGGCCTGCACCTGCTGGGCCGGCGTCCCGGCCAGCTCGACGAAGGCTTCGCGCAACACCGTTGCGGTGCTCGGCTCCGGTTCCGGTTCCCATGCGTGGCGGGGCGGGAGCTCAGCATCGGGTTCGTCATCGAGCATGACCGCCATCAGGTCGGTTCCGGAGATGCCGTCGACCATGCAGTGGTGGACCTTGCTGATGATCGCCCACGAACCGTCGTCGAAGCCCTCGACCATCCATGCTTCCCACAGGGGTCGTTCGCGGTCGAGTGGTTGGGACATCAGCCGTCCCATGAGGTTGCGCACGTCGTCGTCGAGCCCCGGTGGCGGGAGCGCAGTGTGGCGCACGTGGTAGCGCAGGTTGAAATGGGGATCGTCGACCCAGACCGGGCGTCCGACACCCCCGGGGACGAAACGCACCCGTTGGCGATAGCGGGGGAGACGCGGAAGCTTGCGCTCCATCAGCTCCACGAGCGCAGGGAATCGGGGAGCGGGGCCCTCGAAGCGGGCCAGGGACCCGATGTGCATGTGGGTGACACCGTCCTCGATATCGAGGAACGCGGCATCAAGGAGGGTCATCCGGTCCATCGCAGCGACCACCTTTCGTCGGGCCCTGACGAAGATGAAACTACGGCGAAGGAGGCCGCGGACCCAGAGCCGAAGGTCCCTCTCGTGTCGGGCCGTGTGTGTCGTCCACTCCGACGATCGGCCCTAGGACCGCGTCCCACCGATCGCCACGCTTGCTGGTGTCCAGCAACGGAGGGTGTGAGGTGGAACTCGTCGAGGAGGTTGGGGTGCACAAGGCGGGTGCGCGGTCCGCTGTGCTCTCGGTGCACAATCTCGAGGTCGTCTACAGCGATGTCATCTTGGTGTTGCGCGGCGTCAGCCTCGAAGTCTCCGGTGGCCAGATCGTGGCGCTGCTCGGCGCCAACGGGGCCGGAAAGACCACGCTGATCCGTGCCATCACCGGACTGCTTCCGGTCCATCGTGGCCGCATCACCAAGGGAGCGATCGAACTCGACGGCGAGGAGATCCAGCATCGCAACGCTGCCGCCATCGTCCGTGGCGGGGTCGCGCAGGTCATGGAGGGGCGGAGGATCTTCGCCGAACTCACGGTCGACGAAAACCTCCGGGCCGGAAGCCTCGTTCGGCGAGATCGTGTCGGTCTCCGGGACTCCTATCACCAGGTGATGGAGCTCTTCCCTGTTCTGGCCCAACGCCGCGGGTCGGTTGCCGGCTACCTCTCCGGTGGCGAGCAGCAGATGCTGGCTATCGGCCAAGCGCTCATGACGAGTCCGCGGCTGCTCCTTCTCGACGAGCCGACGCTGGGTCTGGCACCGCTGTTCGTGCAGCAGCTACGCGACATCATCGTCGAGATCAACCGGGCCGGTACCGCGGTTCTGCTCGTCGAGCAGAACGCCAGCATGGCGTTGTCGATCGCCCACCATGGATACGTCCTCGAGACCGGCAAGGTCGTGAAGGAGGGCTCGGCCGCCGAACTGCTTGACGATGCCGACATTCGCGAGTTCTACCTCGGCCGCGCCGAGGTGGGACGCAAGTCGTTCCGAGAGGTCAAGAGCTACCGGCGCAAGAAGCGATGGAGTTCATGATGGGAAACGAGACCACGCTGTTGCCCTCCTCGCCGACGAGCGCGATCGCGTCAGAGAAGTCCCTGCTCGCGGTGTCGGGTGTGTCACTCCGCTTCGGTGGCGTTGACGCCCTCACGGAGGTCAGCTTCGATGTCCGCCCCGGGGAGCTCTTCGGTTTGATCGGCCCGAACGGAGCAGGCAAGACGTCGATCCTCAACTGTCTGAACGGTGTCTACAAGCCCCAGGAAGGCGACATCACCCTCAATGGGCGGTCGGTGCTGGCGATGCGGCCCCACGAGACGGCCGAAGCCGGCATTGCCCGCACGTTTCAAAACCTCGCGCTGTTCGCCAACCTCTCGGCGTTCGACAACGTGATGCTGGGTCGCCACCACCTCATGCGCTCCGGTGCGATTGCCGGTGCGCTGTGGTGGGGACCGGCTCGACGCGAGGAGATCGTGAACCGCCGACGGTGCGCGGAGATCATCGATCTCCTTGATCTCGGCCCGTATCGACGGATGCCCGTGGGGCTTCTGCCGTATGGCATTCAGAAGCGTATCGAGCTCGGTCGTGCGCTGGCGATGGACCCGAAGGTCCTCCTCCTCGATGAGCCGGTCGCCGGCATGAACAACGAGGAGACGGAGGACATGGCCGCGCACATCCTCGAGATCCGCAACGAACTCGGTGTCGCCATGATCCTCGTGGAGCATCACCTCGATCTGGTCATGGATCTCGTCGATCGATTGATGGTTCTGGCGTTCGGGCGGGTCATCGCCATGGGTCTGCCGGGCGATGTGCGAAGCGACCAGCGGGTCATCGACGCCTACCTCGGGAGCGATCAGTGAGCGGCGCCGACGCTACCGAAATGGCCAGAACGGTCGTGGCGGCCACGGGACCTTCTCTGCGCGCCCGTCGATCGGAGCGCTCGCTGCCGGCGCTGCTTCTCGACAAGGCGTCCACGATGCCTTTGCGGGTAGCGCTGCGGCACAACCACCTCTCCCGTTGGGAGCAGACAACCTGGTCGGACTACGCCACGCGGGCCGCCCGGGTTGGGTTGGGCCTCGCGGCGTTGGGTGTCCGCTCCGGAGAGCGCGTTGCCATACACAGTGAGAACCGCCCCGAATGGGTCATTGCCGACGTCGGTGTCCAAGGGATCGGCGCGGCGACGGTCGGGATCTATCCGACCAGTCCGGCTGCTGAGGTCGAGTACCTCCTCGGGCACTCCGGGTCGGTCGTGCTCATCGCCGAAGACGAGGAGCAGCTCGACAAGGTCCTCGAGGTCAGAGAACGCCTGCCGATGCTTCGGCGCATTGTCGTGATCGAGACGCGTGGAGTGCGAGCCCTCCTCGACGACCCGATGATCATGACCTTCGCCGCTCTGGAAGAACTCGGAGCTGCTCAGCCGGTCGAACAGTGGGCCGCTTCGGTCACCGCGATCGACCCAACGGCTATGGCCATGATCGTCTACACCTCGGGAACGACCGGCCCTCCGAAGGGCGCGGTTCTCTCGCACGCCAATCTCCTCGCCGCCACCGAGTCGTTCAATCAGGCGTTCACCGCGAGTCCGATGGACGAGGTCCTCTCCTACCTTCCCCTGTGCCACATCGCCGAACGGTTGAACTCCGTGATCAATGCCCTCAACGTGGGGTACGTCGTCAACTTCGGCAAGGGCGGCGAGTCATTGGCGGCTGATCTTCGTGAGGTTCAGCCGACGCTGTTCCTCGGTGTTCCCCGGGTCTGGGAGAAGATGCTGGCGTCGATGGAGACGAGAGTCGCCGACGCCACGTGGTTGAAGAACCGTATGTACTGGTACTGGTTGCGACGCGGTGAACGCATCGCGAAGCGTCGCATGCGCGGCGAGGTACGCGTGGTGGACAAAGTCATGGGTGGGCTCGGCTACGTGTTCCTGTACCGGAGTGTCCGCGACAAGCTCGGGCTTCGCCGCGTGCGCATTGCCATGTCGGGCTCCGCACCGATCGCGCCGAAGGTGCTCGAGTACTTCTGGGCGTTGGGTGTGCCCGTGCGAGAGGGCTACGGACAGACGGAGAACACCGCGCTCGCGACGTTCACGCCGGCGGACGACGTCCGGATCGGCAAGGTCGGCGTGGCCCTGCCGGGCGTGGAGCTCGCGTTCGCCGACGATGGGGAGATCCTGACCCGGTCTGCCGCGAACTTCGTGGGCTACCTGAACAATCCGGAGGCAACCGCGGCGACGCTCGATGCCGACGGATGGCTCCACACCGGCGACATCGGCTCGCTCGACGAAGACGGGTACCTCTCGATCACCGACCGCAAGAAGGATCTGATCATCACCGCAGGAGGCAAGAAGATCTCGCCGTCCGAGATCGAGAATGCCCTCAAGGTGTCACCGTATGTGCGAGAGGCAGTCCTCGTCGGCGACCGCCGCAAGTACCTGACGGCCCTCATCGGCATCGAGCTCGACACCGTGGGGGACTGGGCCAGCCGCAGATTCCTCCCGTACACAACCTACGAAGACCTGGCGTCGAAGCCGGAGGTGCGCCAGCTGATCGACGAGTGGGTGCAGCACGTGAACCGGGATCTGGCCCAAGCCGAGACGATCAAGCGCTTCGCTCTTCTCCCGAGCGAGCTCGGTCACGAGAACGGCCAACTGACGGCGACACAGAAGGTGAAGCGCGCCGCTGTCGTTGCGGAGTTCCATGACCTCATCGAGGAGATGTACCGATGACGACACGACGCAGAACGAGACCGACATGAACGACTTCCTGCAGCTGTGCTTCGCCGGGCTCGCGCTCGGATCGCGTTACGCCCTCGTCGCACTGGGCTTCGTCATCATCTACAAGGCCACCGGGGTGATCAACTTCGCGCAAGGGTCCATGGTGACGCTCGGCGCCTACTTCGCCTACAACTTCCACAAGACCTGGGGGCTTCCGTTCGCGTTGGCGGTTGTCATGGCTGTGGTGGCCGGGGGACTCGTCGGTGCGCTCATCCAGCGGCTGCTGCTGCGGCGCATGGTCGGGCGTCCGGTGTTCGGCGTGATCATGATCACGATCGGATTGCTGTTCCTGCTCACCGAGGTAATGGCATCGGTCTGGGGCTACGACGCGCGAGATCTCGGTGACCCGTGGGGCATCGACACCGTAAAGGTCGGCGGCGTTGTGCTCTCGGTCAAGGACCTCTGGGGGATCGCACTCGCCGGCGTTGTGCTGCTGGCGTTCTTCGTGTTCTTCAAATTCTCGGGCATCGGGCTCGCCATGCGGGCGGCGGCGTTCGATCAGGAGGCGGCACTTGCCCGCGGCATCAGCGTCCGACGGGTCTTCGGGTGGTCGTGGGCGATCGCTGGAGCAGTTGCGGCCCTCGCCGGCATCTCGCTCGGTTCGGGTCCGGCAGCCGTCACGCCGAGCCTCGGGCTGATCGCGCTCGCGGCGTTCCCGGCCATGATCCTGGGCGGGCTCGACTCACCCCTCGGGGCGGTGATCGGCGGCGTGGTCATCGGCGTCACCCAGACGCTGACCGCCGGGTATCAACCGGAGTACGCAGCCTTCCTAGGGACCAACTTCCACGTCGTGATGCCCTACGTCGTGATGATCGCCATCCTGCTCGTCCGACCCTATGGCCTTCTCGGCACGAAAGAGGTTCATCGGCTATGACGCCGTTTCGTAAGGACTCCGCAAATCCAACGATGGTCCGCGACTACGGCGACGATCTCCACATCTTCGCGTCACGTCAGACCCGGGTCGCCCTCGGGCTCCTCGTGGTGCTCGCGGTGCTGGCCCCGCTGAAACTGTCGAACTTCCAGAGCACCGTGCTCGACTACGCCGGGATCGCGGCGATCGGTGCCATTGGCCTCAACCTGCTGACGGGATTCACCGGCCAGGTCTCACTCGGCCACGCGTTCTTCCTCGGCACCGGCTCCTACACCG
>JANPDB010000624.1:0-6019 GCA_031431255.1 Acidimicrobiia bacterium
TCTCCGCATGCGCCACAACCCGTTCGCAATTGGCGAAGCCGAGCGGGACCATTGGCTCGCCGCCATGCGTATCGCGTTGGACGAGCTCGCCCCGCCGCGAGAACTGCGGGAGCGCTTCGACGGCTACTTCGCCATGAGCGCCGAAGCCATGCGCAACGCCGAGTAGTTCGGCTGCACGGCGGGGATGTTCGCAGCCTGCGTTGCTCCCAGAGCGACGCAAACCCCGGACTACGGGTCAGAACAGCTTGGACACGGCGTGGAGCACAACGCCGATCAGACCACCGACGATGGTGCCGTTCATGCGGACGAACTGCAGGTCACGGCCGATCTGCGTCTCGATGCGCTCCACGGTCTCCTCGGTGTCCCAGCCATTGACCGTGGTCTCGATGAGCGTGGCAACCTCTGCGCCGGAAGATTCCGCCATGCTCACGACGGCGCGCACGACGCCGTCGTCGACCCGACGGGCAAGCGCGGCATCATCGGCCAACCGGGCCCCGGCGCGATGGATCGCCTGGTCGAGGCGCCGACGGAGATCGCTCTCGCGATCGGCGAGGTCGGTCTCGATGGCGACGCGGACGTCGCGCCACGCCGCTCCGACCCAGGCGGCGACCTCGGGACGACCGAGAAGCTCCGTCTTCCACGCCTCGCCGCGGGCGATCATCGCCGGTTCGGTCTGCATCTCGGCGAGCAGCTTGGTGATCCCGTTCTCGATCGACTCGCGTACGGGATGCTGGCGATCGTGGCGAACATCGGCCAGCAGCCGCTCGACGCCATCGACGATGCGAGCGAACACCCGGTTGTCGATCGTCTCGGGAACCCACCAGGGCGACTCCCGCTCGAACTGGGTCCGCAGCGCCGGTAACTGGGCACTCAGCATGTCGGCCAGGCGGTCAATCGTGGCGTCGACCAGCGCAGCCTGCCGCCCGTCGGCCAGGGCAACTTCGAGCGTGCGGCCGAGCACCGGTGCAGCCTCGACCTTGGCCAGCCGGGCACGGACCTGGGCAACGAGAAGCTCCTGCACATCGTCGTCGCGCAGCGCTTGGCCACCGGCGCGAACCGCCCGGGCGGCGAGCTCGCCGACCCGGTCGGCCGATGATGGCTGAGTTGCCCATGAGGCCAGCCGACCTGCTGGTCGGAACGAGCGAACGCGCTCTTCGAGAACCGACGGAACGAGGAAGTTCGACCGTACGAACTCCCCCAGCCCTCGCCCGATCTCGACCTTGCGCTTGGCGATGATCGCCGTGTGCGGTATTGGGAGATGGAGCGGGTGGCGGAACAGAGCCGTGACGGCGAACCAGTCGGCGAGGCCGCCGACCATCGCCGCTTCCGCAAAGGCGCGGACATAGCCCACCCACGGGCGCCCGTCTTCGAGCGAACGCGCCACAACGAAGATGACGGCGGCGACGATGAGCATCGACAACGCCACGGCCTTGGCACGGCGGAGTGCCCGGCGCTGGGCATCGATCGACGTCCCGTCAGAACTCGCCGGCTGCGGGGTGGAAGGGCTCGTCATGCCCGGTCGAGGAGGTGCCCCGCCTTGAGCCGTCGCTCCAGGGTGTGCTCGAGCGCGACCGTCCCCAATCGCTCGACCTCGTGCACCACGGCGGAGTCCGGCTCCCGCAGTGCTGCGCTCAGTTGGCCGCCGAGCACACGTCGGAGCAATGCGAGAGCCTCGGGCGACACACGCGCACCCAGCGAGCACGAGCGGCAGGTCACCCCACCGGCCGCGGCATCGAAGCCCACCAGCAGATCGGTCGCCCCACATCGCACACACGAGTCGAGGGACGGTTCGTAGCCTTCGTGGCTGAGCAGTTTCCAGTAGAACGCTCCGACGAGCAGCGGGGTGTTCTGGTCGTTCAGGGACCGGAGCGCACCCACCAACATCTTGAACAGACGCTCGTCCTGCTGGCCCTCGACGGCGACGTGATCGACAGCCTCGAGCAGCGCGGTGGCCTTGGTCAGCCGGTCAAGATCTTCGCGGATGGCCCGGAACGGTTCGATCGTTTCGGCCTGGCTCACGATGTCGAGGTCTCCACGCCCGGCGAACATGAGCAGCGACACATGGGTAAGCGGCTCGAGTCGGGCCCCAATGCGGCTCTTCGTCTTCCGCACGCCCTTGGCGACGCCGCGGACCTTGCCCCGCGAGTCACTAAGCATACTTATGATACGGTCGGATTCGCCCAGTTTGTACGTCCGCAGAACAACGGCACTGCAGCGATAGAGGCTCACGACGCGCGGCCCAAAGGTGTCGGGTCACCGACGAGGCGAGCAGTGAAGCGCAGCGGAACAGCGCAGCGCAATAGGCAAAGGCTCACGACGCGCGGCCCAAGGGTGTCGGGTCAGCGCCGAGGCGAGCAGTGAAGCGCAGCGGAACAGCGCAGCGCAATAGATAGAGGCTCACGATCGGGCCGGCACTTCAGACCGGTTCGATGCCGCCGAAGCGACGGGCCCGACCCTGGTACTCGCGGACCGCGTCGTAGAGATCCTCGCGGCGAAAGTCGGGCCAGAGCACCTCCGTGAACACGAGCTCGGAGTAGGCCAGCTGCCACAGGAGGAAGTTCGACGTGCGGAACTCACCGGAGGTACGGACCATCAGCTCGGGATCGGGCATGTCCGGGGCGTAGAGGTACTTGGCGATGAGCTTCTCGTCGACGGCACCACTGCGCACACCGTCGTCGATCATCCGGGCAATCCCATCGACGAGCTCCGCCCGGCCCCCGTAGTTGAAGGCGAACGACAACGTCATCCGACGATTGCTCGCCGTGAGCGCCTCGGCTTCCTCGATCTGGCGGATGAGACGCTTCGGCACCCGCCAGTTTCGACGACCGATGAAGCGGACCCGCACACCGAGCTCGTTCAGCTCATCACGGCGGCGGGTCAGGATCGACTCGTTGAAGTTCATGAGGTAGCGGACCTCGTCGACCGGGCGACGCCAGTTCTCGGTGGAGAACGCGTAGACCGTGAACCACTTGGTGCCGAGGGTCAGCGCCCCCTGCACGGCGTCGAAGAGCGCCTCCTCCCCTGCTCCGTGGCCGTCGGTCCGGGGAAGTCCGCGCCGGCTCGCCCACCTGCCATTGCCATCCATCACTGCAGCGATGTGCACGGGGATGCGCGTCGGGTCGACTCCCGGCGGGAGTTCTCGGCCAACTGGCGCGGTCGACGCCGCTGTCGGGATCCGGGGGCCACGGTTGCGCCTCACGCCTCTCACGGTACCCCCCACTCCCCCAACCATCGGGACAACCGCTCCGTTCATCGGACCCTTTTACCCCGCCGCCGGACTGTCACTCGGGTCGACCAGAATGGGCCGCCTCATGGCGCACTCCGTTCCTTTCGCGACCGAACCGGCCGTCGCATGACCACCGTCACCGCGCCGTGACCACGCCCTCCGAAGTCACGGACGCGCTGCGCCGCGTCACCTCGCAACTGCCGGGCGGCGGCGAGGTCCGTGAAGGACAGGCGGCAATGGCAGAAGCCGTGGTGGCAGCGATCCGCAAGGAACGACACCTCGTCGTCCAGGCGGGTACGGGTACCGGGAAGTCGCTCGGCTATCTGGTGCCGGCACTGCTGTCCGGGAAGCGGATCGTGGTGTCAACCGCCACGATCGCCCTGCAGGACCAGCTCGCCGCGAAGGACCTGCCATTCCTCGCCAAGACGTTGGGCGTGCCGTTCACCTTCGCCCTGCTGAAGGGGCGGAGCAACTACTTCTGCCTCCAGAAGGCTGCCGAGCTCCTTCAATCGAGCAACCAGGGCGAGCTCTCGCTGCCCGACGACGACTCCGGGCCGCGGCGCGCGAGCCGGGCCGACATCGTCCACGAGGTGACGGAACTGGCGACCTGGTCGGCCACGACGCAAACAGGAGACCGCGCCGAGCTGACCAAGGAACCGAGCGTCGCCGCCTGGTCCGCAGTGAGCGTCAGCGCCGGCGAGTGCCCGGGGGCGTCGAAATGCCCGATCGGCGAGGCCTGCTTCGCCGAGAAGGCCCGCCAACGGGCATCGACGGCCGACGTGGTCGTGGTCAACACCCACCTGTATGCCCAACATGTGCGCACCGGCGGCTACGTGCTCCCCGACCACGACATCGTGATCTTCGACGAGGCGCACGAGGTGGAGGACATCGTCGCCGACGGTCTTGGCATCGAGATCTCGTCCGGACGCTTCTCGTTCCTTGCCGGCCGCGCCCGACAGGTTGTCGCCGACTTCGACGCTGCGGTGAACCTGGTCGACGTCGGCACCCGTCTCGACCGGGCACTCGAAGGGCACAGCGGCCAGCGACTCGTTGTCGGCCCGGCCGCCGTTCCCGAGATTCGCGACGTCCTGGTCCTCGCCATGGATCGCGTCAACCGGGCCATGTCGACCCTCCGAGGAGTCCCGGACACCGACACCGGCGGCGTCGCCGCCCGCAAACAGCGAGCGATCCAGGCGGCGACCGGACTGCTTGACGAGCTCACCCTGGCCTCTGAGCTCGGCGCGGTGCGCGAGGTCCCGGCGATGGCGGCTGTGACCGACGACGGCGGCGACTCGACGGCGCGTCCGAAGTTCGACCTCGGGGAACGGGTGGCCTGGGTCGAGCCGGAAACGCCCACCCGGGGTCCGGTGCTGAGGATCGCTCCGATCGAGATCGGCCCGAGCCTGGCGGCGGCGGTGTTCGAGAACACCGTGTCGATCCTCACCAGTGCCACGGTGCCGGCGAATCTCACGGCCCGGCTCGGCCTGCCCACCGACAACACCGACACACTCGACGTCGGCAGTCCGTTCGACTACGCGCACCAGGCGCTGCTCTATTGCGCCACGCACCTCCCCGATCCCCGTAACGACAAGTACGAAGCAGCGATGCATCGCGAACTCGCCCGGCTCCTCGAGGCCGCCGGCGGACGGACGCTGGCGCTGTTCACCAGCTGGCGTGGCATGCGGGCGGCGGCAGAAGCCATGACGGCCAAGCAGTTCCCCTTTCGGATCCTCACGCAGTCCGAGCTTCCCAAACCGCTGTTGACGAAGGTGTTCGCCGAGGACGAGACGTCCTGCCTGTTCGCCACGATGGGCTACTGGCAGGGCATCGACGTGCCGGGACGCGCGCTGTCGATGGTCGTGATCGACAAGCTTCCCTTTGCCCGACCCGACGAACCACTCCTGGTCGCTCGGCGCGAGAAGTTGGGCGACGCGGCCTTCCGTCTCCTCGACCTTCCCCGCGCCGCGATGCTCCTGGCCCAGGGGTGCGGCCGACTGATCCGTTCGTCGAGCGACCGGGGCGTGGTCGCCGTGCTCGATCCTCGGCTCAATTCGGCGAAGTCGTATCGCCACGAACTCCTCCAAGCGCTGCCCCCGATGCGGCGCACCCGCCACATCGGCGACGTCGAGGCGTTCCTCGCCGAGATCACCAGCACCTGACCGCGGGCCCGGCTCGACCGGTCCGGCTGTCACAGGGGCGCGACGACACTCGCCGTGTCACTTCCCCGGTGTCAGCAGAGCAGCGCTCCACGGTCCCACCTGCTGCGAGCGCGCTCCTCCGGGAAGGAGCCCTCGATGGCTCACCACGTCACCCCCACCCCCGCATCGACCCGCCTCGGCGCATCAATCGCAGAACGATCGGCGACCGGCCCATCGCCGGCGATCGAGTTTCCCCACGACGCCGCCGACGAAATCGTCCCCATGTTCCGCACGATGCGACGAGGCGTCGTTCTCCTGTTGCTCGACATCGGCCGTCGACCCGTCGTAGGCCTGGCGGTGCATGGTGCACCCCGCAACGAGTTCGAACCGATCGTCGAGTTGCTGGCCTCCCTCGGTGACGGAAAACCCGATGCCGTCATCCTCGGAGTCCTGAGCCACGAAGCATCCCTCCAGGACGAACCGTTCGTCTTCGGCGACGACGCGCTCGACACCGCCGAGCGACTTGCCGTCGACGCCGCCACCGTCCACGCCTGGGCGGAGTTCTCCTGCCGTCTCGAGGCCGAGGGCATCACGCTTCTCGACGTGATCGAGTGCACGCCGTGGAGCTGGGCATCGGTCCACGCCCCGTCGGCGC
>JANPDB010000625.1:0-2701 GCA_031431255.1 Acidimicrobiia bacterium
GTTGACGGGTCTGGCCGGCGGCATTCTCGGAGCGACCGTCGGCACCCTCGCCACCGTGATCTACGGAGCGTCGATCGACACGACGCCCGTGCTCGACGCCCGCATTCCGCTGCTCACTCCGCTCCTCGGACTGCTGACCGGGGTCCTCGCCGGCCTCTATCCCGCAGTCAAGGCCGCCGGCAAGCAACCCGTCGAGGCGCTCCGCTCCGGCACCTGATGCAGTTCGGGCCTCAGCCTCGCCAGGTGAAGCGAGCAGGGCGCTTGTCGAGGATCGCTGCCGTGCCTTCCCGATGGTCCTCGTTCTCCAGGGCAGCGCGGAAGAGCGAAAGGGTCTCCGGGTTCTCGTCGCGCCGACCGGCCGCGCCCAGCGCAACGGTTCGCTTCATCGTGCGGACGGAGAACTGCGAGGTCGCACAGACGTCGCGAACCAGTGCGTCGACCGTCGGCGCGAACGCGTCCGGGTCGACGAGCTCGTTGACCAGACCCATCCGTTGCGATTCGACGGCGTCGAACTGACGCGCCGTGAACAGGATCCGCTTCGCCTCCGATGCGCCGACGAGCTCGACCAGCGACGCCGTCGGCTCGAACAGGTAGATCATCCCGATCTTGGCCGGCGTGCAGCCGAAGCGCGCCGACGTGTCGGCTACACGGAAGTCGCACGCCGTGGCGACCATGAGTCCGCCGCCGACGCAGAATCCCTGGACCGCGGCGATCGTCGGCTTCGTCGCGTCGCGCAGCGCAAGAAAGGCCCTGCGCACGTGATCACGGTTTGCCTCTCCGGCATCGGCATCACCGGCGGCAGCCCGGACCTCCTCGAGATCGGCCCCTCCCGAGAACGTGTCACTCGTCGACTCCACGACGATGCACAACACGTTGACGTCGGCCTCGGCCATCACCACGGCGTCGGCAAGGCCGTCCCACATCACGTTCGTGAAAGCGTTCCGCTTGGACGGACGATCAATTCGTATGCGCGCTGATGAGCCGATCCGCTCGTAGCCAATACCTTCACACACCTGACTCATGACGGGCGAGGCTACCGGCCGGAGCCCTTCGCTTCGACGGACTGGTGCATCTTCGTCAGAAGTTCCTGCGACATCGAATGGTCTTGATTGGTTGTACTTCGGCGCATTCTCCGAAGGATCGATGCAACCGGAACTTCCGACTCAGTGCACTAGAACGGAAATCGTGCATACGCTTCCCGCTGGCCGCTGGCCGAACGGCGCCTCGCTCGCCCTGTCCATCGTGGTGAACGTGGAGGAGGGCGCAGAGATGAACATCACCGACGGCGACCGCTCCCCCGAACCGGTCGATGAGCTCGGCGTGACCCTCACCAAGCCGGTACGGAACTTCGGAAACGAGTCGAACTATCAGTACGGGCTCAAGGAGGGGTTCGGCCGTATCGCCGCGCTCCTTGATCGCTTCGGATACGCCGCCACGTGGACGAGCGCCGCGGTCGCGCTCGAACGAGCGCCCCACATTGCCGCGTACCTCGCCGGCCGCGGTGACGAGGCAGCAAGCCACGGACATCGCTGGGTCCACGTGTTCCGGATGAGCGAAGACGAAGAGCGTGCGTTCCTCCAGGCCGCGATCGATTCGATCACGACCACCACCGGAACCCGTCCCTACGGCCACCTGAGCCGCTACCTGCTCACCCCGAACACTCGCCGTCTGCTCGTGGAGCTCGGATTCCGCTACCACATGGACGACTACTCGGGCGATGAACCGTTCTGGGACACGACCGAAGCCGGACCGATCGTCATCGTGCCGTACGCGGTCGACACGAACGACATGAAGTTCTGGAACGCGCCGGGGTATCGGCCCGACGATTGGCTGTCGTACAACGTCGAGACCTTCGACCAACTCCTCCGGGAGGGTCGAGAGGGCGACCACCGCCGCATGATGAGCACCGGCCTCCATCTCCGCATCATCGGACGGCCCGGGCGCATCGTCGCACTCGAGCGGTTCTTCGAACACGTACGTACACGTACGAATGAGCGCAACGACGTGTGGGTCACCACCCGACTCGCCATCGCTCAGGCCTTTGCCGCGAGCGTCCCACCGCCCGGATGAGCGCTCGAAGGCGCACCGCTACGCGCTGAGCGGCTCCGCGTCGAGCATCAGGTAGGGCATCCAGTCCGCCATCGGGTTGCCGAAGGCCGCGACCAGCCAGGTGGACGACGACGGGGTGACCGGCCGACGGCGGAGCACCATGTTGGTGTGCTCGAGGAGCTTGTCGCCCTTGCGGGCGTTGCACGGTGTGCAGGATGCCACGACGTTGTCCCACGTGTGCGGCCCGCCCTTGGACCGAGGCACGACATGGTCGAGGTTCTCGGCCGACGCCCCGCAGTACTGGCAACGATGACCGTCGCGGGTGAACACCGCACGTCGGTTGAGCGGCACGCGGTTGCGGAACGGGACGCGCACGAAGTGAACGAGTCGGATCACCGACGGCGCCGCGAAGATGGAGCGCTCGGACCGAACGACCCGGTCGGCCGCGTGCACGATCTCCGCCTTCTGCTTGAGCACGAGAACGATGGCCCGCTTGACGGGCACGACACATAACGGCTCGTACGACGCGTTGAGAACGAGCGCACCAGCCATGGGTCCGAACCTACCCGAGCACCCTGCGTTGCGACCCGGTCCATTTCAGGAACCGAACGACGTCGGCACCGGATGGCGGGGCGTCGGAACCGGCATTGGT
>JANPDB010000626.1:0-5020 GCA_031431255.1 Acidimicrobiia bacterium
GAACGCGAGGCGTCGACGGTCAGCGGGTTCGGGGAGGTAGGCATGACCACGTCGCCGATGATTGAACACCAGCAACGCCCAGCCGATCACCACCATCCCGGTGAACCGGATCACGTTGATGTACGGCAGCTAGAAACGCTCCAGCGCCCGCTTCAAGACGAAGGAGTACAGACCCCAGACTGTGACCACGAGAAGGCAGGCGTGTTCAAAGGTTCGAGGACTCACGGTCGTACGCACACGCTCAAGCATGACCCGTCACGGCAACGGACGCGAGCGGTAATCGGACAGCTGCGTCGGACGGCAAGCCGATTCGCGAACGTCGAGTCAGCTACGAGTGAGCGTCGAGTCAGCTGCGAACGAGGCGACCCGGACGGGCACCGGTGTCGGCATCGTGACGGCGGGTGACGACGCCATTCACCATCGTGGCAAGGTAGCCCTGCACCGGCTGGATGAGCCGCGTGCCGCCCGCCGGAAGGTCGTGAAACGCCTTGGGCGGCGACACCGTGAGGCCGTCGAGATCGATCACGTTGATGTCGGCCCGCAATCCCGGCGCCAAAGTGCCACGATCGGCAAACCCGTAGAGCGCTGCATTTCGCGACGTCTGCTTGGCGACGAGGAACTCCAGAGGAATCTGTTCACCGCGCCGACGATCGCGGGTCCAATAGGTGAGCTGTGTGGTGGGCATCGATGCGTCGCAGATCATCGTCACGTGCGCTCCCGCATCGCTGAGACCGGTCACGGTGGCGGGATGGGTGAGCATCTCTCGCACCACTTCCTGCGCCTGATGCACATCGAGCCCGCCCATGAGCGAACCCATCACCCGCCCGTCCTGTTCGAGCAGGAAGTCGTACATCACGCTCATGATGTCGTCACCCGTCGCGGCCGCTCGAGCGCCGAGGCACTCCGACATCTGCGGCTCGTAGTCGACCGGATCGGCCAACGGGTAGATGACCGGAGCGGCGTTCTGGAACAAGACGTAGAGGTTGGCCATCGAACCGGGCTCGTCCACGAGAACGTCGGGCTCGCCGAGAATCGCTGCCTTCACCTCGTGCTTGGCCATCTCCTTCACTCGCTCGGCCAGCGGCAGATCGGCGATGCGCATGTAGGTGGGGCGGCGGAAGAACGCGTGGTAGCCCGACAGGCCGGTCACCAGACCGATGGGACGCGACGACACCTGCGGGTACAGCTGTGAGCCGGACGCGTTCATTTCCAGCGTCTGGGCCAGCATCTCGCGGTACATGTCGGGATAATCGGGCGGGTTGGTGAGGGTGAACGTCACCGGTCGGCCACTCTCGCGCGACACCTGGTCCATCAGCCGCAGTTCCTCGAGGGGCGAGAAGGGTTCGCCGCCCAGAGCCTCGAGCTTGCCCACCGTGCCCGAAGGGATCAGTTCGAACACTCCCTTGCCGGCCGCCTTCATGGCCAGAGAGATCGCCCGCAGCTCCTCCTCGGGAGCGAACGTACCGGGGACGGGCGAACCCCAGAGTGAGCGGTGCCCGATCGTCCGTGACGTGCTGAAGCCAACCGCGCCGGCCTCGATCGCCTGCTGCACGAGGCGACCCATCTCGGCGATGTCTTCGGCGGATGCATCCTCGTTGTTGGCGCCCCGCTCGCCCATTACGTAGTAGCGAACCGACCCATGGGCGATCTGCGCCCCGATGTCGAGCGAATACTGGCGAGCGGCGATGTAGTCGAGGTACTCGGGGAACGTCTCCCAACGACCCCACTCAATGCCCTCGTAGAGCGCCGTGCCGGGGATGTCTTCGACGCCTTCCATCAGTTCGATGAGGGCCTTCTCGCCCCCCGGCCGTACGGGCGCGAAGCCCACCCCGCAGTTGCCCATGACGACCGTGGTGACGCCGTTGCCCGCTGAGGGATCCATCTCGTCGTCCCAGCTCACCTGACCGTCGTAGTGGGTGTGCACATCGACCCAACCGGGGGTCACGATCGCACCCTCGGCATCGATGACATTCGTCGCGGACTCGGTGATTGACCCACCGACCTGCACGATGCGACCGTCGCGCACGCCGATGTCCCCGCGCGCACCCGGTGTGCCGGTGCCGTCGACGATGGCGCCGCCCTTGATGACGTGATCGAGCACGATCTCTCCCCTTGGCTGTTGGCCGCCTCTCGGCCCGGTGTCCTGACCCTACGACAGCCGTCTGTTCAAGTCGTAGCCGGACGAGCCGGATCCACCGGGAGTAGTGCTCCGTCGCAACCCTGTCCCCTCGCGAATTCCTGGAGAGCGATGTCGTTGACGGAACGCGCAACGGGCGTCGCCCGGAGGCGACGCCCGTTGCGTCAAGACGAGGAAGCAGAAATCGTCAGCGCCGTGACGATGCCCCAAGGATGCGAAGCAGGTTGATATAAACCATCACCAGGCTCATCATCAGCTGCAGGGCAAGGAACCATTCGGCGTTCGCCGTCATCGACCCGTCTTCTTCAATGCGGCGGATCCGCTCGAAGTCGACAAACAGCGAACCGAGGCCGATGGCAAGACCTATGAACCCGATGACCAGGGCGCCTCCGCCGCGCACGTCACCCACACCGGGAATCGGCAGGCCGACCAGGCTCAAGATCAGCACGATGAAGAAGGCAATGCTGGCTGCTCCGACGATCTGCACGAACCGCGGCGTGACCTTGACGATGCCGCTGCGGAACAGGAACAGGCAGGCGACGAAGAACGCCGACGTGCCGACGATCGCCATGGTGACGATGCCGCCGGAGATGTTGGAGTACGACTTCGAGATCGCTCCGAGGAGCACGCCCTGGGCGAGGGCATACGGAATGGCGACCTTGGGGGAGAGATGCGGGCGGAACGACCCGGCAAGCCCGGTGCCGAGCGCGACGATCAGCGCGAGCACGACGAGCGGGCCGATGTTTGCGCCGACGTCGATCGCCTTGTAGGAAATGCTCCCGACCACCGTGGTGATGGCCACGAGCATGGCCAACCGGTCATACACGCGGTGCGCCTTGAAGGACTTCTCTCCGACGCGGGTGAACGCGCCTGATCGTTTGATTGCGGTATCGAGATGAGACAACTGGGGACCCCTTTGCGGTTGGCCTAGGTGACCATCATCGTCGATTCCGCATGAGAACATGACAAGAACGCCGGACCAAGAGCCAAATGCCGTCTGGCACGATTCCGTCCAAACCACCATCAGGAGCTCTCATGAGTACTGCCCCGCTGCAAGCCGCCGTTGCTTCGACCCGAGCCGAGTTGGCCGCCGTTCGGCCCGGGCAGCTCGATCTCGCCACGCCGTGTCAGTCCTGGAAGGTGAGCGAACTCATCAATCACGTGGTCGGCGCCCAGCACTTCTTCCTGGCAGTCGTCGAGGGATCCCCGCCTTCCGGGGCCCAGCAGGACTTTGCCGCCGGCGACTACCTCGCTGCGTTCGACGACATCTCGACCCGACTGGTGGCGGCGTTCGCGGCCGACGGTGTCATGGACAAGGTCCTCACCGCGCCGTTCGGTCAGATGCCCGGTCGCGCGTTCATCGAATTCGCCGTGAACGACACCTTCGTGCACGGCTGGGACCTTGCGAAGTCGACCGGCCGCTCGACCGACTTGGCGCCCGAACTCGCCGCGGGCGTGCTCGCCGGCGTCAAGTCCACGATCCCGGCCGCGATGCGCGGCGAGGACGGCAAAATGCCCTTCGGCCCGATCCAGGAAGCGCCGGCCGGCGCCTCGAACGCCGACCAGCTCGCCGCGTTTCTCGGGCGGAGCGTCTAGCGCATCTTCGCAAAAGTTCTTCTCACGTCGAAATGCTCTGATTCCTCGTGCTTCGTGCACTGTCAGAAGAATCGACGTGAAAGGAACTTCCGACTCAGTGCGCTAGCGCCAGACACACCGCGAGCGCCGGAAATCGAGCGCCGAGCCGGTTTCGATCGATCGCTACCGGCCGCCGACGGCACGTAGGAGCCGTTCGGCCGGACCGGCGCCGACGCGTCTGACCCACAACGCCCCGATCACCATCGCCGAGGTCCAGCTACCGAGGGCGACGATCAGCGCCCACCCCACGCCGACCTGTTGGTCGTGGTAAAGCCATCGAAAGAGCGCGGCCGGAATCAGCGCATGGAGGAGATAGATCGACAGTGTCACCGTCCCCGCGTCGGCGAGAAGCCGGACGATCACCGAGTGCGAAAACGTTGTGGCCAGGCGCAGCACCAGGCCGATCCCGAGCAACGACGAGCCGACCGCGGTCGCAACGTAGAGCGGGCTATCGAACTTGATCGGTGAGTCGAAGAAGGCCGACGCCGGTGCGGTGCTCCAGGCCCACGCGAACCGACCTCTACCGCCTCCGAACGACACCCGGGTCATGATCGACGACACGGTGTAACCGCCGACCAGCATCGCTACCCCGACCGCGCTGAGGTGAAGTTGGAAACGCGTTGTCTGCCACGCCTGGCGACCGACCCACATCCCGATCAGACCGAACGCCAACCACGGGAGGAGCGGATGCGCACCCCAGAACAGCATCGAGGCGACGAACCCGCGCGGGTTCGACGTGCCGATACGTGCGCCGGATGGATCGCGCATCACCAACCACGACAGGTCTTCACTGAATCGTTCAGGCTCGTTCTCTGTCGTGAAGAAGATGACTAGCCGGGAAAAGAAGGTAAGCGCGGTTATTGTAAGCGCGCCTAGGAGCAGCATCGACGAACGACGGACTTTCGTCCACACTGACAAGATGATGAGATAGGCGCCGTAGAACGGCAGGATCGTTCCGGGCCAAACCGTGTTGAACCACATACCGACGACCAGCAGCAACAGTCCTCGGCGTGCCGGCACCCAGGGCGAAAAGCCCTCCTTGCGGGACAGGAGGGTGAGCCCGATTCCGAAGATCGTGACGAGCGCAGCGGCAAAGCGGGTGGTCAACGGGCCCTGGTAGAGGTCGACGGCTCGGGCGAGCCAGCCGTCGAACACGTCGGGCCAGGACCCGCGGCGAAGGCGCGCGAGATTGAAGGCAACCACGTAGTTCTGGGTGAACACGCCGATAAGCGCAACGGCCCGGGCAAC
>JANPDB010000627.1:0-3036 GCA_031431255.1 Acidimicrobiia bacterium
GTTGAGCGATATCGCTCCACCGATGTTCTTCGGTTCGACGAGTTCAGGGAGGACAGAGGACGTCGTCGGCTGGGAGATGGCGTTCGCGGTGCCGATCACCAGGATCGCCAGGAACAAGGCCAGGGGCGACTTCGCCTTCCAGGCCACGAATGCGAGACCGAACGCAGCGATGGACTGCACCGTCTGCGCGCCGATCATCAACTTCTTGCGGTCGACCCGATTGGCCAGGACGCCGCCCGGAATCGAGAGCAGCAACAGCGGGCCGAGTTGGGCCACCGTGAGCAGCCCGACGAACGACGCCGAGCCCTTCGGGTTGGCGGCACTACGGGTCAGGTCCAGGGCGAACGGCGCCACGACGACGTTCTGCAGCCAGGTACCGACCATCGAAAGGGTCGATCCGATGTAGAGCCGCCGGAACGCCGGTGAAGCCCACGCCGCCCCGATCGACCCTTCAACCACCGGTTTCACCGTGTGCTCAGGTCTCTGACCCTTTGGTTGCCTTTCGGTGTCAGCGGCGTTCAAGAACCTCCATTCTCGCGCCCGGCCCGCGTCGAGACCCAGCTCAGATGACCGGAGTCACATCGACCGCACGGGCCAGCGCGTCGACCAGCGTGTTCGCCAGCAGGTCGGCCAGCGGCAGGCCGACCACGTTCTGCACGTTGCCACTGACCCGAGCGACCAGCGCACCGCCGATCCCCTGGATGGCGTAGGACCCGGCCTTGTCCATGGGCTCGCCGGTGGCGAGGTAGCGCTCGATCGCCGCTTCGTCGAGCGCCCGGAACGTGACCTCGGTCGTGGACAGGTTCACCCAGGTGTCCGCGGGCCTGCCCGCCAACACGACGGCCATTCCGGTATGCACCCGGTGGGTTCTTCCGCTGAGCGCGGCCAGCATGCTGCCGGCGTGGACCGGGTCGGTGGGCTTTCCCAGAATGAACCCGTCGAGCTCGACTGTGGTGTCGGCACCGATCACGATGGTGCCGTGTTCGTGACGCGCCGCGACGTGCTCGGCCTTCGCCCGGGCGAGTCGGACCACATAGGAGGTCGGATCCTCCCCGACGAACTCGGTCTCGTCGATGTCTGCGGCGTCGACACGGAAGCTGAGTCCGAGCGTGGCCAGCAACTCGCGTCGGCGAGGTGAGCCCGAGGCGAGGACCAGACTCGTCTGCTCAACCACCGGAGCCGCCGGCGATCTCGGCGTCGAGCGACGGTGGTGTCGGATCGTCGCGGTCGTCGAGGTAGCCGTAGGGCAGATGCACCGGCTTCGGACCATTCGTATGTCCACGTTTGAATCGGCGCCCACCCTCGACGAGCTCGAGGGTCGGATCGAGCTCCGCCAGCACGTCGTCGAGCTCGGGAAGCGACGAGACCATCCCGAGACGACGGCGGACATCGGGACCGACGGTGTACCCCGTCATGTACCAGCCGGCATGCTTGCGGAAGTCGCGGATGCCCTTGCCGTTACCGGCGGCCCGGGCCGCTGCGGCCTCGACCGGCCCGAGGTCTTGTGCGCGACGCCGCGAGAGCGGAAGTCCGTCGAAGTGTTCGACGAGCAACGCCGCGTGCTCGCGCATGGTGACCATGACTTCGCCCAGTCGCGGAGGCGGAGGGATAGATTTGCCGTCGAAGGCCGCCGCGAGGTCACCGAACAGCCACGGGCGGCCGAGACACCCGCGCCCGACGACCACGCCATCGCAGCCGGTCTCGGCCATCATGCGCAGCGCATCCTCGGCTTCCCAGATGTCGCCGTTGCCGAGCACGGGAATGGTCGTCACCGTCTGCTTCAGCTCGGCGATGGCGGACCAGTCGGCGTCGCCGGAGTAGAGCTGCTCTGCCGTTCGGGCGTGGAGGGAGACTGCGGCGACACCTTCCTCCTCGCCGATCCGACCGGCGTCGAGGAACGTGAGCAGGTCGTCGCGGATGCCTTTTCGGAACTTGATGGTGACGGGCACCCGCCCGCCGGACTCGGCGCGAGCCGCCTGCACCGCGGCCCGAACGATCGAACGGAACAGCGCGCGCTTCACCGGCACTGCCGAGCCCCCACCGTTGCGCGTGACCTTCGGCGCCGGGCAGCCGAAGTTCATGTCGATGTGATCCACGTCTCCGGCGGCCACAAGCCGTCGGACGGCCTCACCGAGTGAGTGCGGCTCCGTGCCGTAGAGCTGTAGCGAACGGGGGGTCTCATCGGCACCGAAGTGGACCATGCGCATGGTGCGCGGCGTCTGTTCAAGGACCGCCCGGGCCATGACCATTTCCGATACGTAGAGCGCACCGCCGTATCGCCGGCACAGCTGGCGGAACGGGGCGTTCGTCACGCCCGCCATCGGGGCGAGCACGACCGGATGGGACAGCGTCAGCGCGCCGATCTGCAGGGGTGTCGTCGCGTTCACGACGAGCAGTCTCCCAAACCCTCAACCGGCCAACGACAAGTCCCTCAGCGCGGTCACGGCCACCAGTCTCCCCCTCCCCCCAAAAATCCCTCAGCGCAGCATGGACCGTGCCGAGGCATCAAGGCGGTCCGCTTCCGAGACCAGGCAGAGGTCATGCTTCCAGTGGCGCATGACGGTCACGAGAATCAGCGCACCGGCGACAATGGTGTCGACGCGATCCGGTGCCAGACCTGGATTGTGCGCTCGATCACGGCGGTTCTCTGTGGCCAGCGTCCGGAAGACGTCTTCGGCTGCGGCGCGGGAGAGCTCGAATCGGTGGAGCCGCTCGCGATCGTAGGTGGACAGACCGATCTCGACGGCGGCCACGGTGACAATGGAACCGGCGACGCCGATGAGACGGTCCGCCGACTTGAGCTCCGGAATCTCCCGTTCGGCATCGTCGAGGTGTGAATGCATCACCGCCACGGCGTTGGAGAGCTCTTCCGCTCTGGGGGGATTCCCGTGAAGCCACTGCTCGGTGAATCGGACACAGCCGGCATCGATCGACCACACCCCGACGGGATGTTCACCGGGACGCCCCACCGCCAGCTCTGTCGACCCGCCGCCGATGTCGACGACGACGTCGTGGAGCGGCTCACCCCACTCGTTC
>JANPDB010000628.1:0-2967 GCA_031431255.1 Acidimicrobiia bacterium
CGTCGAGGTGGGTACGTCTGAGGACTCTACCGAACGGCGTTATCCGCGGATCGTCGGGACGCGTCCAGGACAGGTTGGCGAGGGAATCCGCGCCGGTGTGGTCGGGCCGCATGGTCCGGAACTTCATGATCGTGAACACCGCGCCGTTACGGCCCACTCGCTTCTGGCGGTAGATCAGAGGGCCGCGATTTCCGAGAGCATTTCCGACGAGGATGAATGGGATGATAAGTACACAGACGACAAGGGAAATGAGCACGAAGATGACGTCGATGGCCCGCTTGGTGTGGCGATACGACGGTTGGAGCCGCTCCCTGACGTCGAACAGCAGCGCCATCCGTGAGAGCTCGGCAACGGGTAACTTTCCGAAGTGGCGCGCGTAGAAGTCCGTCATAGTGGACACGGCCACCCCTGATCTATGAAGGGCGGCCGTGGCGCGGTACACATCGTCAAGCCGGGCCGCTGACTCGCTGAGAACGACAAGCGTTGCCTCGCAATCGCCGGCGATCTCGGTCAGGTCGCCCAGACGGCCGGAGTCTGTTGTGACGACGTCGACAAGGGAGAACGCCACCTCCGGAACCGGAAACGAGGTCGAGGAATCGAGGAGCAGTGTTTCTGCATCTTCAGGTGACAGCACGGCGAGGACGCGGTCACGCCGACGCTGTTGTCGTGACCCGAGCACGCTGAATGCGCCGAGGGCAAAGGTGAACGCCGGAACGGTTCCGGCGGCCACGAGGATGACCCATCGGGGCAGCAGGCCGGGAAAGACCGTTTGCACGACCAGCCACGACCCGGTCGCAACGGCGGAGGCGACGATCGCTGCGCCGAATGCGGGCTGCATCTCCTCGACCTCGTCGGGCAGGCCAGCGGTGTGCGCTGCGAGCCAGTGGAGAGACGCGAGCGCCAGGTAGGCCCAGACGCTGTTCTGGGAGCCGAAGCGGTAGGGGCGATCGCCAAGATGGGAATGCACGACCCCCAACACCAACACAAGGCTGGCGATCCCCGGAAGGAAGACGAAGTGAAGGAAGCGGCGCACGGTCCCTCCAGCGTTGTCGAAATCGAGTCGCCGCGTTGGCAGTCGTCACCACCACAGTTGCGCCTTCCCGAAGGGAGGTTGCGGATATCCCCCAGTTCGTTCGCTGCGCCGAGTACGACTGGTGAGTCGAAAACGACGAGTGGCTGACGGATGAACGGTTCGATGAGCGAGCTATCGAAGATGACGGTCGTGAACGTGCTCCTGCAGTCGTTCTACCCCGCTCGGTTTCTCGAACTGAGCACGCCGCTGACCGGCCATGAGTTCAGGCGGACCCGCACCGAACTGTGCGCCCGGGCGGACCTCGCAAAGTATCGAGTGCATGACCTCTCGGAAGCCGGCGGCGGGCCCGACGATGCGGATATCGAGGACGGTTCGACCAACTCGGACCACCTCCTCGACACCATGTTGCGATGGCTCGGGAAACGCCCGAAGTACGACGTGATCCTCTGCGATCCCTACCACTCGTATTCAGACTCGCTCAATGACCTCCGAAACGCCTGGATCTTGCTTGTCCCTGGCGGGACCCTCGTCGTGCACGACTGCAATCCCGCCACGGCGCAGCATGCTTCACCTCTACAAAGGGATGGGATTTGGTGCGGGAGAACCTTCGAGGCCTTCCTCGATTTCGTTCGCGAAGCCGATCTGCCGTATTTCACGATCGACGCCGACCACGGCATCGGCGTGATCCGGAAAGAGAGGAAGGGGTGCGGGAATCATCCCTTCGATTCGCTGTTCAAGACGATGGCGCCGGCGGGTCGCGCTCTATGGGACGGCACTCCGCCTGACGACGATCGGTTCGCCGTCTTCGATTCGCGTCGTTCAACATTGTTGAATCTCGTGACCGTAGAAGAGTTCAGCACCATCTGTCAGAACTTCCCGGTTGGATCATCCGATAGAAGTGAAAGTGCGCCGGATGAGTCGCACTTGCTACTGGTCGAAGGCCTGCCGAGAACGGGGAGGGCGCTATCGCGAAGCAGGACAGAGATCGTCGCTCGATACGAAGAGATGGTCGGCCGATACGAGGTTGAGCGTGCCGCGGACCTGCGACGTATTGCTGAGCTCGGCGCGCGAATCGACCAGCAACGGTTACTGATCGAAGAATTGAGGAACTCCATGGCACTTTCTCGGATCAGGCTCGAGCAATATGACGAACTTGTGCTGCAAATTGCTGAACTTGGAGATCTCCTCGAAGAGAGGAATTCGGACCTGAGAAACCTGCGCTCAAGCGCGACGTTCCGGTTGCAAGCTGCGGTCCTGCGGCTCAAGTTACCGCTCATGCTGTGGCGCGCTGGCGCAAGCCTGGCAAGACGACTTCGACGCCCGGCTTCACCACCCGCGACCAGTGACTCGTGATCCTCGAATGGCACGTCGAACTCGACGTCTTTCAGCAGCGCAAGGCCGAGCTGCTCGCTGGGAGTGCCTTATCGCCTTGCGTCCGCCGCAATCGGTCCCCGTTCGGATTACTGGATGAGCACGAACAACCTCGGAAGGCACGACTCTTCTGACCCGGAGAGGGCAGGGCCAGCCCTCGAGTGCGAAGAATGCTCAGAGTCTCCCCTGTCGCAGTCCGGTTCGTAACGTCCTTGCAATTCGGACAGGTGCGAGCATTGCCCGACCGATTCGCCAAGTCGCGGACTCGTAGACGAGTCGCAGTTGCTGCTCCGCTTCGGTCGCACGTGTTTCCATCCTGTTCCGATCCTCAACCCGAAGGAGGTTCGAGTGCGGAACAACCTTTCGGAACACTCCAACAGTGTCACCCCACTGACTGCTATCGGTGTCTTCTGAGGGCAACCAATCCGTAGAGACTTCGAGCAACTCACTCGCGGAGTATTTCGCCAAGGCGCGAAATCCGTCGGGATAGAAGCGCCAACAGTCTGTTGGACCCAGCGCCACGTCCTCCCGGATCCAGTCTTCTCGGATAGAATCAACGAGTG
>JANPDB010000629.1:0-2302 GCA_031431255.1 Acidimicrobiia bacterium
GAGCGGTATGCCTTCTTGATCTCGTCATCGGACGCCGTCCGGGACACGCCCAGCAGTTCGTAGAAATCGGTGTTGGTCGTGGCCATGGGCGGGAGTGCTCAGTCGTCAGGAAGCGGGCAACGTGGTGGAACGGGCAGACCATTGTCGCGGCAATCCGTGATGAACCGGTGCACGTGTCCCCGGAACTGCCCCAACGACCCCGTCGGTCAGTGTTCGGTCAGCCGGGCGCTCAACCGCGCACTGACTTCTGACACGGCCGCCCTGGCCCGCGCGTAGTCCATACGGGTGGGCCCGAGAACACCGATCGTGCCGACCTGCTGCCCATCCACGAGATAGGGCGCGGCAACGACGGAGCATGACAGCAGCGATTCGAAGGCCAACTCGGCCCCGTGTTCCGCGCCGATCGAGATCCGCTGACTACGTTCGACGGCCTCCCGCAACAGGTTCACGACGACGTACTGCTCCTCCAGCACGGTGAGGACCTGACGGATCGTGGACACCGCGTCGAACGCGCCGGCCATGCGGGCGGCCCCACCGACGAATACGCCGTCGGCGTCGGGATGCGACGCCAGAGGCCTCATCGACGTGACCGCGGCTTCACAGATCGCCTGCACCCGTTCGTCGGATGCCCGCAGCATGGCGGAACCGAAGCTGTGGTCGAACGCCCGGCCGACCGCCTGACCGGCGAGGTGGGCGCTGGCGGCGGCGAGGTGGGCGTCGTGCACACTGCCGCGAAACAGCGTCTGCACCTTCTCGACGGCTCCATTCGCCAGCACCACCATGACCAGCACGTTGGTCGACTCGACAACGCCGCCGCCATCGTCGGCCTGGTTCGGCCCGGGCCCGAGCGAGACGAGCTGGATCGAGCGGATCGTGGCGGCGTCCCCGGCGGGGGCGATCACGACGGCGGCGTAGTCGGTGAGGCCCGAGAGCAGTCTGGAGGTCTCCGTGAGGAGCTGTTCGAGCTCGCCACGTGCGCCGTCGAAGAACTGGCGGACCTGCATGACCTTGGGCTCGGCGAGGCTCGGGACAGGGAGCGTCTCGACGAAGAACCGATAGCCCCGGTCGGTTGGAATGCGTCCCGCCGACGTGTGGGGGTGGGTGAGGAAACCGTCGCGTTCGAGGGCGCTCATCTCGCTGCGGATGGTCGCCGACGAGACGTCGAGGCCGTCGGCGCCGGCGAGATGGCCGGAACCGACGGGCTGGCCGGTCTCGATGTGTTCGGCGACGACCCGATTGAGCACAGAGGCCCGTCGTGGGTTCAGTGCCGCCGAGTTGTCGGCTCGTGCGCCGTCGGGGTTCTCCGGGGCGGACGGGCCACTGTGTTCCTTGTCCACGTTCGAGAGCGTAGTGATCCGCCCGCCCTTACCGGGCCTCCTCGATCCGGGACCCGTCGGCGGAGCGGATCTCGGCGTAGCGGGCCAGGGCATCGAGCCGCTCAGCGGCATGGTCGACGATGGGCGGAGGGTAGCTGTCCGTCGTCCCCGTGATCTCGGCGTCGAAGAGCGCGGCGGTGGTCGACGGAGCCAGCCACGGCTCGTGGATGAAGCGGTTCGACACGTCGCGGAGCTCCGGCACGTATCGCCGGATGTAGTGGCCGTCGGGATCGAACTTCTTCCCCTGCAGGATCGGGTTGAACACTCGGTAATACGGGGAGGCGTCCGTGCCGGTGCCGGCCGTCCACTGCCACCCGTGCTGGTTCGACGCGAGGTCCCCGTCGACCAGTTGGTCCATGAACCATCGTGCGCCGCGTCGCCAGTCGAGGTGGAGGTCCTTGACCAGGAATGAGGCCGCGGCCATACGAACTCGGTTGTGCATCCACCCCTCGCGGAGGAGTTGCCGCATCCCGGCGTCGATGAACGGGTATCCGGTGCGTCCTAGGCGCCAGGCATCGAAGCGCTCGTCCGCCGACGGGCCCTGGTCGACCCGGATCTCGTCCATTGCGGTGATCAGGGACCGACGGGCCGTCTCCGGGCGGTGCCAGAGCACATCGGCATAGAACTCGCGCCAACACAGCTCGGATCGGAAGACGTCGGCGCCCGCTCCCCTGCCGTGAAGGCTGGGCATGATCTGGCGGGGGTGGAGGAGTCCGTATTTGAGATCGGCCGACAGCCGGCTCGTGGCGTCGGCGCCGGGGATGTTGCGGGCCTCGCGATAGCCGTCAACCGGGCCGGCAAGGAACAGTCGGAGCCGTTCGTGCGCCGCCGTCTCACTTGCCTCCGGGAGGAACCCGCTCGCTCCGGCCGGGTCGGCGGGGATCTCCTCACTGACGGTGTCGCGCCACCACGGCGCAAGGTGCGGA
>JANPDB010000630.1:0-5967 GCA_031431255.1 Acidimicrobiia bacterium
GCGAGCGCCTGCGAGGACCGGTCGAGCACGTCGCTGATCGGTTCGATCTGATGGCGCTGATCGGCCCGGTAGACCGTGATCACCGACATCTCCTCCGACGCCGCCACGACCGGCACGTCGACCGACCGGGCAACGCGTTCCGCCGTGCGGTGCCGAGTTCCGGTCTCGACCGTTGCGGTTCGCGGGTCGGGCAGGAGATGTACGTTCGCCCTGGCGATCCGGGACGCATCTGACGACAAGATGATGGCGCCGTCCATCTTGGCGAGCTCGGAAAGTCGCTGCGGCGAGTACTCCGCGTCGAGCAGGAACCCACCCGAGCAGATCGCCAGCACATCGGGTCCGTCGCCGACAACGACGAGCGCCCCGGTCTTCGCCCGGAGGATGCGATCGAGACCGTCCCGGAGCGGTCGGCCCGGGGCCACGAGACGAACGGCTCCCTGCAACAGCGGAGACGAGAGGAGAGGCATCAGGTCGCCGAGGTTAGTGGTGTGTCTGCCATATCGCTGCCCCGCCTTGCGGCCGGCTTCGACGATTGCGGTGTCCTCGGAAATGCCCAGTAGGGCACGGCTAGTAGGCATTCCTGCGTCCTTGCACTCGCCGAACCGTGGCTCGCAATGCGAGCCACTCAATTGGCAGACACACCACTAGTGGTCCGGCGCCGATTTTCCGGACTGCGGCGCGGAGTTGTCTCCACGTCGAAGATGTCGTCGTCGAACGCCCAAGAGGGCACTGACGAACCGCTACCCCGGTCAGAACGATTCGTGCTCGGCGGCGTCGGCCAGTTCGTCGTAGCTGTCGCTCGCCCTTGCCCCGCGTCCCCCACTCCGGCCCCACGGGGCGGAATACCACGATTCGTCGGCACCACCTCCCGCGCCGCCACGCCCGCCGTTCGGAGAGGAACGACCCTTGCGCGCCACCACCGGAATGGCAAGGGCGCGCAGGGCCGAGGCCACGTCACCCACACGATGCAGCCGCAGCCCCGGCGGAGCATCCTTCATCGATGCGGGCACGACGGCGGCGGTGAAGCCGAGCCGGGACGCTTCCTGCAATCGCCGCTGGATGTGGGCCACCGAGCGGATCTCTCCGCCGAGGCCGATCTCGCCGACGGCGATCGTGGTGGCATCGATCGGCACTCCCGCACTGGCGGAGGCAATGGCCAGGGCCACCGCCAAGTCGGCCGCCGGTTCGGTGAGGCGCACACCGCCCGCGGCCGATGCGAACACGTCGCACGAGCCGAGCCGGATGCCGGCGTGCTGATCGAGCACGGCGAGCAGGAGGGCAAGGCGCCCGCCATCGACGCCCTGGGCACTGCGTCGCGGCATCGCCAGCGGTGAGTCGGTCACGAGCGCCTGGGTCTCCACGAGCAGCGGGCGAGCGCCTTCCATGGCACAGGTGACAACGGAGCCGGCGATCCCCGCACGGCGGTCACCGAGGAACCGGGTACTCGGATCGGCAACACCGACGAGACCTTCCTCGACCATCTCGAACAGACCGAGTTCACCCGTCGCCCCGAACCGGTGCTTCACTGCCCGCAGGAGCCGGAGGGCATGATGACGGTCGCCCTCGAACGACAGAACGGTATCGACGATGTGTTCGAGCACTCGCGGGCCGGCGAGCGATCCCTCCTTGGTGACGTGGCCGACGAGGATCACCGCGACACCGCGCTCCTTGGCGACGCGCACGAGCTGATGGGCGCACTCGCGGACCTGGGCGACGCTTCCCGGCGCCGAACTGAGCTGAGGATCGACCATGGTCTGGATCGAGTCGACGACGAGGACGGCCGGCCGCACGTCAGCGAGGTGGCCGAGCACTTCCGGCAACATCGTGGTCGAAGCGAGCCAGAGCTCGCGGGGCAGGGAGCCGAGGCGCTCCGCCCGAAGGCGAACCTGTTGAAGCGACTCTTCCCCGGACACAAGGAGCGTGCGCGTGCCGCTCGAAGCCATCGACGCCAGCAATTGGAGCAGCAACGTGGACTTCCCGATGCCGGGTTCGCCGCCGAGCACCGTTACCGATCCCGGCACGAGCCCTCCGCCGAGCACGCGATCGACTTCGGCGTTGCCGGTCGACCGGGCGGTCCACTCGTGGAGGCTCACGTCGCCGATCGGCTTGGCCGGCTCGGCCGGGCTCACGGCCCCGCTCCCGGCGATCATCGACGGTGGTGTGTCGAGTTCTTCGACAAGGGTGTTCCAAGCGCCGCACGACGTGCAGCGCCCCGCCCACTTCGGTGCCTCTCCCCCGCATTCGGAACACCGGAAGACCGTTCGCCCGCGAAACACCTTTGCGCCGGCCTTGGTCATGTGCTGTCCCGAAATCGCATGGGCTCAGGGTACGGGAGGGGTACGACATCAACGAGACACGGCAGCCAGGCCGATCGCGTCGTCAGCCGTCGTTGGAACGGGTTTCGCTCGACGGGAGAACCCCGGCCCGTCGTTTGGTGGCCCGTTGGTAGCTCGGGTCCCCTTCCGGGGGCCAATAGGACTGCAGCGTGATCGCCGCCCCGTCCACATCGAACGCTCCGGGTTCCGCGGAGACCACACTCACCTGCCCCACGCACGGCACCCCGTCGACCTTGATCAGACTCGGCGGGACGGCGTTGCCGGGAAGCCGTGGTTGACGGACGGTCACGCGCTGCCACTGCCGGGACGTCGTGATCTCCGTGCGATGGACCACGTCGCTGCACGGCTCCCGGTAGGTGATCTGCACCCGAACAGGGGCCCCGGATGAGCGCACGAGCGCACTCGCCGTGGCCAGCACGGGCTGCGAGGACGGATCGATCGGCGTGTCCTGGCGGATGCCCTCGCCGCCAGCTGAAGCGACCACGCGAAGAAACTGTCGGCCGTCGATGGCACCCGACCGGTCAGCGGTGACCGACGCCCTCGCATCGGTCGTCCACGACTCGATGCCATCCCCCAGTTCGAAGGACGGGTTGACCAGGCCAGCGTCCACGTAACTCGCGTCGTCCAGATCGACCGTTCCAGCCGTCGACCGGACGACGACGCGCATGGTGCACCTCTCGCCGTCGACCGGCTGCACCGTGACCGAGACCTCCAGCCACGCCGCTCCGGCGACGAATGGCGTCGATGCGACCTCCTCGGCGCTCGCGCAGGCGGTCTGGGCCGTGATCGATCCGCTTGCCGTGGTCCCCGGGGGCGCCGAGCGCAACCACACCGAGAGTCGGTAGGCGCGCCCGCGAACCGGTGTCAGAAGCACCTCCTGTCCGATCGAGCCCTGGGTGAGTCGTCCGACCCGACGGAGGTCGCGGGCCTCCGAGGTGTCGATCACCCGGAAGACCGTCTCCGCCGTTCCCGCACCGTCCGGCCGAACGTTCCAAGTGCCGAGCGTCGTCGGCTGCTCGAACGACGGGTCCTGGAGCAGTTGCTGCGGTTCATCGGCGACCGTGGGGACCGCCGCGGGATTGAGCAGGAAACCGATCGCCAGAGCACCGCCGAGAACGCCGACCCCGACGGCCGTGGTCAACCGTCGACGAGCGGCAATCACGGCTGCCCAACCACATCGACCACGCCGGCAGCGGACATCGAGTTCACGATCGCGGACTCATCATCCTCGGAGCCGGTGACTCCGCGGCCCGGGCGGTTCGACCGGAAGTGGAGCGCCACGAGCACGATCAGCGCGACGACCGCTGCTGCGGTCCCGGCAACAGTCGCCCAGGATGTCCTGCTCGCCGAGAGGAAGACCGGAGTCGCCACGCCGGAGGGGAGCTTCCATGACCGCTCGGCAGCGAGAAGACGAGCGTCCACACGGAGGGCGAAGACCGAGTCAAGCGAGTCCGCACCGGCCTGTCGTACCACCTCGGCCTCACTGATCCCGAACGCACCATTGCCCGTCACCGATGCGAGTCCCTCGTCCCCGAAAGACGCAAACCCGTTCCGGAAATCGCCCGTCCCCGACACCAAGACCGAGGTGGACCAGGGCGAGCGCTTTCGGGTGATCCGAAGATCGGACAGCGGTCCGCTGGGTCCGGAGATCTGCCCGAGAAGCGCGTTGGCCTCTTCGACCGAGGTGAAGCGATGGAAGAGCGAAAACCGTGCCGACCCATCAGCCTTGCGGACGAGGCCCGGACCCTCCCAGCCCGCTCGTCTGAAGTCGTCGATCCGCACCCGACCGGCCGCCGATTCTGTTGGCGTTGCGACAGCGGTCTCCGGCGACGACGACTGCGGAAACACCGCGGCGACGACGTCGCCGTCGAGTTCCGCCGTCACGGCGATCCGCCCGGCACCGAACTCGTCGGATTCGACTCGGACAGTCATGTCGACCCGACACGAGGTCAGGCACCCCGCGACGGCGCCGAACGCCAAGAGCCGCGCCACGACCAGAAGACATCGTTGCGCCCGCCGCGCCGAGCCGAAGAGCGAAGGCCGACCGCGCAACAGCACTGGTCCACAACGGCGACGCACGAAGGCCACGGTAGCTGGCCCGGGATGCGGTGAGGGGCCCGAGGACCGACCCGGAAGATTGGTGACGTCCAGTCCGGCGCAACGACTAGGAGTGGAGGGGTGGCACCGATGGGGCCCCCGCCCCGAGGAACGGAGACCCGGTTCGACGAAGGAGAACAACGGGCGAGTACCGCAGCGGGTGGGGAGGATCGGTGACAGGACCCCGGGAACGGTCCACGCACGGGGAGCGAATGCACGGCGGCAGAAATCGGAAGGGCCCGCCGAAGCGGGCCCTTCTCCGAGAACTTCCGGTCGCTCAGGTTCAGTCGGACGGAGAGGCTACGGGCTCGTCGGCGCCAGCAGCCGTCAGGTCGTCGGGAAGGATGGTGTCGCTCGCCGTGAACACGATGCCTCCGTCGATGGCGTCCACGATGATCGACTGACCGGTGTGGAACTCCTTTTCGAGGAGCTTCTCCGACAGCGGATCTTCGACCATCCGCTGGATGGCCCGACGAAGCGGACGGGCGCCGAGGGTCGGGTCGTAGCCCTGGCGGGCGAGTTCCAGCTTGGCGTCACCGGTGAGCTCGATGGTGATCCCCTGGACCGTGAGCTGCTCGGCGAGGCGGCGGACCATGAAGTCCACCATCTGCACGACTTCGCTCATGGCGAGCTCGTGGAACACGATGGTGTCGTCGATGCGGTTCAGGAACTCCGGACGGAAGTGCGCCTTGAGCGCATCCATGACCTTGTCCTTCATCCGCTCGTACGACACGGCTTCGCTCGTCTTCGAAAAGCCGAGGGTGGCCTTGCGAAGCTCGGCGGTACCGAGGTTCGAAGTCATGATGATCACGGTGTTCTTGAAGTCGACCGATCGACCCTGGGAGTCGGTTAGTCGACCGTCTTCGAGGATCTGCAGCAGCGTGTTGAACACGTCTGGGTGGGCCTTTTCAACCTCGTCGAAGAGCACGACCGAGAACGGACGGCGGCGGACGGCTTCGGTGAGCTGACCCCCTTCGTCGTAACCGACGTAGCCCGGGGGCGAGCCCACGAGACGGCTGACCGTGTGCTTCTCCTGGTACTCGCTCATGTCGAGACGGATCAGCGACTGCTCGTCACCGAAGAGGAACTGGGCGAGCGTCTTCGCCAGCTCGGTCTTGCCGACGCCGGTGGGACCGAGGAAGATGAACGAACCGCTCGGCCGGCGGGGATCCTTGATCCCGGCACGGGTGCGACGAATCGCCCGCGACACGGCCTTGATCGCGTCTTCCTGACCGATGACCCGCTTGTGAAGTTCGTCCTCCATGCGGAGGAGCTTCTCGGTCTCGGCTTCGGTGAGCTTGGACACCGGTATGCCGGTCCACATGGCGAGCACGTCGGCAATCGCTTCCTCATCGACCTCGTCGAAGAGATCGACCCCGGCTGCCTTCCACTCCGCTTCCTTTGCCGTCTTCTGCTCGAGAAGGTCCTTCTCCTGGTCACGGAGCTTGGCCGCAGCCTCGAACTGCTGGTTCTCGATCGCCGCTTCCTTGTCCTTGCGGACCTTGGCGACTTCGTTCTCGAGCTCGCGGTAGTC
>JANPDB010000631.1:0-3749 GCA_031431255.1 Acidimicrobiia bacterium
GACGAGTGTGCCGCGTCGATGGTCCAGGTTCCGGGGGTGAGGTCGGTGGGGGCAGGCATTTGAGGAACTCCTAAGTAGTTGCTAGTGGAAACAACATGAGCCTACGAGATATAGTTGCTAGTAGCAACCAGAATGCGGAGCACCCATGCGTGACTCTGATCACAGCCCCCGATCGACAACACTCGTACCCATGCCCCCTCGGAAGACCGACGAGCGACGACAGGCGTGGTACGCCGCCGTACGCGCCCACGGTGCGCTCACCGAGGTCATGGAGCAGCAACTCGAAGCGGACGCTGGGATGCCTCTCGGCTGGTACGACGTCCTCGTGAACCTCTATCTCGCGCCCGGCCACGCCCTGCGGATGAGCGAGCTCGCCGATGCGGTGCTGATGTCGCGGAGTTGGCTGACCCGACGGATCGACCAGCTCGAACGGGCCGGGCTCGTCGAACGGTGTTCGGCGGGCGATGACGGACGCGGGGTCAGGGCGCGCCTCACGCGAGAAGGCAAGCGCGCGTATCTCAAGTTGGAACGCGTGCACTCGTCGGCGATCGACACGCACTTCCTCCCATACGCGACGCCGGCCGAAGCCGAGGTCATCGAACGGGTCATGAAACGCGTCGCCGCAAATGCCCGCCGCGAACTCGGCCGTCCCGAGTAGGCCGAGCCCGCGTCGCGCTACACCGCCCGGGTGAACGCCACCGCGCCGAGCAGCGTGCCGATGGCGCCGAGCGAGGCCATGGCGCCACCGAGCGCCAGCGCCCACTTCTTCTTCACCAGCACATGCAATGCCGCTCCCCCCCCGGTGATGAGAAAGCACGTCATCTTGAAGCCGAACCACGCCTTGGCTGACGTGGGGTAGGCATCGAAATCGATGACAAGAGCGTTCCAAATGCCCGTGAACAGCAGGATCACGTAGGCCGGCCACGCCAGCAGGGCGAAGCGGTTGGCGATCTTGCGCGGCGCGTCGGGTCCGAGCGTGCGAACCGTCGGGAGCAGGCCCCCGAGAACGATCTGTCCACCGACCCAGACGGTCGCGGCGAGCACGTGGATGAAGACCCGGGCGGTATCGGCAGTCAAAGTCACGGCGACACGGTACCGGCTTGTGCTCCGCCGGCCCGAAGTGTCGGTTCCGCTACGCCGACTTCTGGAGGAAGTCGAGCACGGCGGCCGCGATCTCGTCCGGGCGCTCCGGCAGCATGGCGTGACCGGCGCCCGAGATCTCGACGAGCGTGGCGCAATCGCCGTGGTCCGCGACGTAGTGCCGGCCGTTCTCGGGAACGGCGATCACGTCTTCGAGCGCCTGCACGACCAAGACTCGCGGCGCCACCGCATCCCACCACAGCGTCCGGTCCGTGCGAAGCACCGCGCCGCGCTGGTAGCGAGCGACAGTCGGCATCCAGCCGCCACTCCACACGGACGGGTCGTTTCCATCCGCGAAGAACGCGCGTCGAACGTGTTCGAGATGCTCGGATCGCACGAGCGACTCGTCGAAGCAGGAGAGCAACGAATGATCGATCTCCGGTGCGATCGGCACATATCCGCCTGCTGCGAGAAGGATGAGCGTGGCGACACGATCGGGATGGTCGGTGGTGAACATGCGTGAGAGCCGATTCCCGAACGCATGGCCAATAACATGCGCGCTGTCGATTCCGCGTTCGTTCATCACACGACGAACCTCGGCGGCGAGATCATGCATCGTCGGCTCACCGTCCCATGACGGCAATGGATCGAGTGCGTGAGGGGCGAACCCGGCCCCCCGAAGGCTTGCACACAGCGCATCAAAGTCCGACGCAGGACGGCCCAGCGAGGGCAGAAGCACGACGTCGGTTGTTCCGTCCGCCACGTCAGCGACCGACCTCGTGCAACTCGATCCGATTTCCCCACGGATCGCGCACGAACGCCTGGCGCGACGTGCCGGCAGCGCGGATCGAGGTCACCGCCAGGCCCGCCGCGCTGACCTCGGCGACGGCGTCGTCCAGGTCGACGACGAGAATCGCGACGTGGTCGCCGTCGGGTGCGCGCGGCGTGCCGACGACGAGGTGGAACTGCTGGGAACCCACATCGAGCCAGGCACCGGGAAACGGGAAGTCCGGACGATCCGAACGCTCGGTCAGGCCGAGCAACCCGCAGTAGAACGCCATGGCCTCCTCGCGGTCGCCGACGGTGATGTTCACATGATGGATCCCCTGCGGACGCAGGCTCATCGCACAGCGTCGTTCCGTCGGCGGGCAGGTGTAGTTGTCACGGCTCCATCATCCACCGCAGGCCGGGGCCCGTCCATCACGCCTTGCGCTTCCCCGCGCAACTCTCCGTGGGCCAGCAGGCTTGCTCGGGCCAGCTCACATCAATTTTCCGGTCTGTTCCTGGCCCGAGCGAGTGAGCTGGCCCACGACGCTCCGGCGCGGCCCCGTCAGAACGGCGGAGGCGTCAAACGAATCGTCTGGCCGGCAACGAAGAAATACGACGCCGACGAAGCGCGGGCAAACGCTGCGTTGACGCGCCCCAAGATGTCGCGGTACTCACGGCTCAAGGCGTTGTCCGGAACAATGCCGAGACCGACCTCGTTCGAAACGACGGCACAGCCAGACGGGTGGGCGCGCAGGGTCTCGATCACGAGGTTCGCATGCTCATGGACGTCCACGACAGACGCCAGGACGAGATTCGCGACCCACATCGACAGACAGTCGACAACGACGAACGAGTCCGCCGGCACCGACAGAACTGCGGAGGCGAGCTCGATCGGTTCTTCGATCGTGACCCATTCCGTCGGCCGCTCCTCCCGGTGACGCTCGATCCGAGCGGCCATCTCGTCGTCCAACCGCTCCGCTGTCACAACGAAGCTCACCAGACCTCGATACCCGGACGCCAGGCGGACAGCGGCCGACGACTTACCCGAGCGGGCACCACCGATGAGGAACGTGAACGAGGCTTCGGGCACGGCCGTGACCCTACCGAACCCATCCCGGTAGGCGGCACGGGCAATTCGTCGCCGGACCGTAAGGGTGGCGTGGAAAACTGGGCGTCTTATGTCGCTTCTCTCCTCCGTCGAAATGGCCCCCCGGGATCCGATCCTGGGCCTGAACGAACAATTCAACGCCGATGCCAACCCGGACAAGGTGAACCTAGGCGTCGGCGTCTACACCGACGAGAACGGCAAGCTGCCACTGCTCGAGTGCGTCGCCGCCGCCGAGAAGGCCATGGCGGCCGAGCTGAAGACCCGCGGCTACCTCCCCATCGACGGACTCGCCAGCTATGACAAGGCCGTCCAGCACCTCGTGTTCGGCGCCGAGTCCTCCGCGGTCACCGACGGCCGTGTGGCGACCGTGCAGGCGCTCGGCGGCACCGGTGGCCTGAAGGTCGGCGCCGATTTCCTTCGCCGTCTCCTTCCGTCCGCGAAGGTCCTGATCAGCGATCCGAGCTGGGAGAACCACCGGGCACTGTTCACCAACGCGGGCTTCACCGTGGAGAGCTATCCGTACTACGACGCCGCCGCCCGGGGCATCGACGTCGACGCGATGATCGCCACGCTCGACGCCACCCCGGCCGGCATGATCGTCGTGCTCCACGCCTGCTGCCACAACCCGACGGGCTACGACCTCACCCCGGCCGACTGGGAGCGTGTCATCGCATCGGTGTCGGCTCGCGGTCTCGTCCCGTTCCTCGACATGGCCTATCAAGGCTTCGGCGACGGCATCGCCGAAGACGGTGCCGTGGTGCAGATGTTCCTGGCATCCGGCCTCGACTTCCTT
>JANPDB010000632.1:0-3758 GCA_031431255.1 Acidimicrobiia bacterium
GCCCGGAACGGCCGCTGCCTTCACGGTCCGCTTACGAGGCAGCACTCCGCGAACGAGCGCACTAGTAACTGCGCGGAAGGCCCAGGACGGTCTGGGCGAGATAGTTGAGCGTCATCTCCTGGCTCACGGGCGCGATGCGCATGATGCGGGCCTCGCGCCAGTAACGCTCGACGTGGTACTCCACTGCGTAACCCAGTCCGCCGTGGGTTTGCATGGCCCGGTCGGCGGCTTCGTAGCCGGCTTCGGCGGCGAGGTATTTGGCGAGGTTCGCTTCTTCGCCGCAGGGGAGTCCGTTGTCGTAGCGCCAACCTGCGACCAATGTCATGTGCCAAGCGGCCCGTAAGCGCGCGTATGCATCGGCGAGTGGATGGCTGATGGCCTGGTTGGCGCCGATGGGGCGTCCGAACACTTCGCGTTGTTTGGCGTAGTCAACTGCTCGGCGCAGAGCGGCCTCGCCTATCCCTATGGCCTCGGCGGCGATGAGGACTCGTTCGGGGTTCAGGCCCGAGAGGATGTGGTGGAAGCCCTTGCCCTCTTCGCCGACCATTCGCCAGGCCTCGACCGGCAGGTCGTCGTAGAAGGTTTCGCATGTGGCGACGGCATTGCGGCCGGTCTTGGGGATCGGTCGGATGGTCACGTGGGCGGGGTCGAGATCGGCGAGGAACAGGGTGAGGCCGCCGAAGCGGTCGTGATCGGGTGCGTCGGCCGTTCGGACAAGGATGAGCACGACTTCGGACTCCAAGGCCTTCGAGGTCCAGATCTTCTGTCCGGAGATCCGCCAGTTGTCGCCGTCGCGGACGGCCTTGGTGGTGATCCGGGACGTATCGGTACCGGCGTTGGGCTCGGTGACGCCGAAGGCGACGTGGAGATCACCCGCGGCGGCGCGGGTGAGATAGGTCTGCTTGAGCCGCTCATTGCCGAACTTCACGACCGGCTCAAGACCGAACACCGTGAGATGCAGGGCCGTGCAGCCGTTCATCGCCGCTCCGGACGCGGCGACCTCGCGCATCATGACGGCGGCGTCGGTGATGCCGCGACCGCCACCGCCGTACTCCTCGGGGATAGCCATGCCTACCCAGCCCCCTTCGGCCATCGCCCGGTAGAACTCCCACGGGAAGCGGTGTTCCTGATCGCACGCCGACCAGTACTCGTCGGGGAACCCTTTGCAGACGTTTCGAACGCCCTGCGCGATCAGGGCCTGATCCTCGCCCTCCGTGAAGTCCATTGGAGTATCAGACCGGCGAGAGACCGGACACGAGGGTGGCCCGAGCTACGAGCGCGCGGCGGTGCTGCTCCACGTGGCCGGGCGTGAACAAGTCGATATTGCACATGGCGAGATCTTGGGGCATGGAGCCGACGGAGAGCAAGGTCATCTCGTAGCCGAGCGAGAGGGAGGACGACGAGGTCGTCTCCGGAGCGCGACGTTCGTGCTGAACTGAGGCCATGACTGACCACGTGGTCCTCGACGGCGCCACCCTGACCCCGAGTTCTCTTCGAAGCATCGCCGCGGGAGCGGCGGTCTCGCTGGCGACTGGATCGGTCGAGCGCATGGCGGCCGGGCGACGGATCATCGATCGCTACCTCGCGGAATCGATTCCGGCCTACGGACTCACCACCGGTCTCGGTATGCGCGCTGATCAGATGCTCACGGCCGAGGAGGCAGCGGAGTTTTCGTACCGGATGGTTCGCGGTCGCGCGCAGGCCATCGGTCCCCTGCTGAGCCCGAAGGAGGTCCGGGCGGTGATGGCCGTGCGGCTCAACACCATGCTGAACGGCGCAGCCGGGGCCAGCGCGGAAATCGCGCCTGCACTGCTCGCCGCCCTCAACCGAGGGTTCATCCCCGCCATGCCACGGATCGGCTCCATCGGGACCGGAGATCTCGTGGCCATGGCCGCGCTTGCTCACGCCCTGATCGGCGAAGGAGAGGCGATCGTCGGGGGTCGGCGCGTGGCCGCATCCGAGGGGCTTGATGCGGCGGGGATGCGTCCGGTGAAGCTGCTACCCAAGGACGGGAACGTGCTGTGCAACAACACGGCGTTCTCGACGGCGCTGGCCGCGTTGGCGTCGGTAGCGGCGCGTAGGTCGTTGCTCTCGATGCAGATCGCCGGCGCGCTGTCGCTCGAAGGATTCGTCGGCAACCTCTCGCCGTTTTCGTCGGCTTCGCTTCGCGCCCGCCCGCAGCCCGGGCAGGTCGAAGCAGGCGATCAGTTGCGTCGGCTCCTCGGTGACGGTCCTCTCGGTCTGCTCGGCGCTGGACGAAGGCTGCAGGACCCGCTTTCGTTTCGGTGCATGGCCCAGGTGCACGGCGCCGCGTTCGCCGCGCTCGCTGACCTGGACGAGGAGCTCTTCGTCGACCTCAACACCTCGCCCGACAATCCCGTCGTGATCACCAGCGAGGGCGTGTGCGTGAGCACGGGGAACTTCCATCTGCCGCGACTGACGCAGACCCTTGACGGGTTGGCGAGGGCGATGGCGTGGTGCGCGACCGACTCCGTGTCGAGGGTGCAGCGCCTCATGCATCAACCACACAGCGGACTTCCGCCGTTGCTCTCGTCGGATCGGCCCGACACCGCCGGGTTCGGCCCACTACTCAAGCCGATGGAGGCACTACGCGCCGAGATCGTGCACCTCTCCACCCCCGTGCCGGTTCTTTCGTCACACAATGCCGACGGTGTCGAGGACTCGGCGACGTTCGCCGCACTGGCGGCGTCGAAGCTCGCCGACCTCGTCGGGAAGCTCGAGCTGCTGGTGGCGTTCGAGCTGGTGGCCGCATGTCAGGCGATCGACCTCCGCGCCGAAGGCCGGAGTGACGTGGAGCCGGGGATCGCCCCATCGCTCGTGCCCGTCTACACGGCGGTGAGGAAGCATTGTCGTTTCATTGCCGAGGATCGGCCGATCGGGCACGAGATCGAATCGATCGCTGCGGAACTGGTGGGGAGCGGCGGGCTCATTGAAGCCGCCGGTCTGGCGAGCCCCGACTTAGCACCCTGCTAGGCGTAGCGCAGCGATTGGCCGATCCCCATTGCGGTCGCCTTCTCCAACATCGCTGCGCCGAGTGCGATGTCGGAGAGCGAGAGACCGCGATGCCAGAACAGGATGCGCTCGTCGTCGTTTTCGCGTCCCGCTCGGCTGCCGGCAACGATCTGGCCCAGCTCTGCGTGGACTCCGTCCTCGGAGAGAAGCCCGGCGTTGATATGCGGACGTAGTGCCCCGAACTCACCGGCTCGGAACTGGCCGAGATCGTCGACCACGATCTTGTCCATCACCGAGGTCATGCTCAGCTCCAGCGCGCTCACTGTGCCGTAGGGAATGACCAACACACCGGGGCGCACCCACGCCGTCCGGAACAACTCCTCACGTTCCTCGAGCCGCGACGCCTCCACCATGATGTCGGCACCCTCCAGGCAGGATTGCCAGTCCGTCGTGACCGTCACTTCCTTCCCCAGGTCGAGCGAGAGCTTGGCGGCGAACGCGTCGCGACTCTCGGGTCGACGTGAATGCACACGAATCTCGTCGAAGTCGAACAACCGGTCGAGCAATCGCACGTTCCAGTACGACGTTCCGCGTGCGCCGATGTGTCCGAGGATCTTCGAGTCGGCCCGGGCGAGATGGCGCGCCCCGAGCGCGGTGAGCGCGCCCGTCCGCATGTCGGTGATGGCGGTGGCGTCGATGATCGCCCGGGGCATGCCGGTATGCGGATCGAACAGGTTCAGCAGGGCCATCTCCGAGGGAAGGCCGAGCTTGTAGTTGTCGACGTA
>JANPDB010000633.1:0-9133 GCA_031431255.1 Acidimicrobiia bacterium
CGCGGGAAGATCGGCTCGCCGAGGTGGCGGAGGAACTCGCCGTATTCGTCGAGGTGGTAGGCGTACTTACTGGTCGACGGCATGGTCCCGAGGTACATCTTCAGGTTGCCGACCATGTGGCCGACCACGAAGAGGATCAGGAACACGCCCGTGACCGCCATGGTCCACTTCTTGCCGATGGCGGAGCGGTAGAACTCGACGGCGAACGGGACTTTTCGACGGCTGCCGCCGAGCCTGCTGGTGACCTGGGCCATGTGGGTGAGTGCTCCTCGGTGTCGCCATGCCTGGCGGCGATGCGTTGTATCGGTCATCGCGATCGACCACCCACAGGTGTTCGTCGCTGGCGATAACGGTACTGCGGGCGCGTGGCTCGCGCGCAATCGCCGGTTGTCGGCCCTGGACGGCTCATTGGTGACGCCCAGTATCCGCCCGGCCCGACGTCCGGGACGCTGGGTGACGGCGCGGTCGGGGCTTCAACGATCAGCTGTACCGGGCGTTCAGCCACTCCACGACGGCGTTCAAGGCTTCTCGGCGACTCCCCTCGAGATAGTGCAAGGCGCCCGTCATCTCGAGGTAGGTCAGATCGGTGGAGCCGGACGCGTCGCGGATCTCGACCGCCTCGCGGACCCGGATCTCGGTGTCGGCGGTCGGGTGGACGATCATCGTCGGCACCGTCACGAAGGGCATCGTGTCGGCAAGCTTGGCGTGTGACGACAACGCCGACCAGGTCGACAGCCACCCGCGGGCCGTCATCGTCCGGGCCAGACCACCGCGCCCGTAGTTCGCCTCGAAGGGATCGGGGAAGGCGAAGAGGGATCCGAGCCCGCGTTCGTCAGGCTCGATCGAGAGATCGAGATACGCCGGATCGGCCAGGGTCCGGTAGATGACGAGGTACTTGGTGAACACGCCCCGCCGACGCAGTTCGCGCCAGGCCCTCGGGTCGGCCGCCTTGTCGAGAGCGAGTCCTCGGGTTCGGGAGTCGTCGGCCTCGGCGATGGACGCCTTCGCGATGGCGTCGATGCGGGCAATGCGTTCGAGTTGCGCCGTGCGGTAGCGGGTGAGCCACTCGCGGTCGTACTCGACCGGGTTGGGCCATGGCTTCCAACCGTTGTCGGGGCTGTACATGTCGAGTTCCGGCACGGTCGAGAACGGGTCGTTCTCGTCGGCCACCGACGGGTCGATCACATGACCCATGAACACGCCCTCGCCGGGGTGGGCGGCGACCGCGAGGAACCCGTCGCCGCACCCGTGTTCCTTCTGGGCCAGTGCCATGAGCGACCCGCCTCCCGAGTTGCCGAGCAGAATCACCGATTCGTAGCCGCGCCGGCGCATCTCGTCGGCCGCGGCCTTCACGTCCGTGATGCACGACTCGTGGAGGCAATCCGTGTCGTTGTTCTGGTACCGGGTGCCGAAGCCGAACGTCGCATACCCGGCGGCCGCCAGCAGCGGGCACGCGTAGTGCACCGAGAAGTCACCACGCGGATGGCTGAGGATGACGGCGGTCTTCTTCTCGGGCACGCCGACGGGAGCGCGCCACAGGACACCACGGACGAGCGCTCGATCCGGCGTGACGATACGGATCGACTCCCGTGGGATCTCGACGCCCGGGTCGTCCTCCGGCATCGGCCAGTAGCCGAGGCCGAACGGACGATTGGCGCCGAGATGATCGTCAGCAGGAAAGGCAAAGGGCATGACAGCGAGTGTCGCAGTGCGGAGCAGCCCCGGGCGAACCGGCGCAGGCAGCGAAACTCCCGTCAAGCGATCCCAGATGCCGTTCCCGGGCATCCTTGATACACCAGGAATCGTCTGCGAACGGTCGGAATCGGGTCATGTGGGATACGTCGTGGGCGTTTCCGAGATGTCCAGCGAGTCGCCGTCCGTCTAGACGAACCGGCTCACGTAGCGGTTGGTCGCCGTGTGCTCGGCGTGCTCGAACGTGAGGTCCACGATGAGCTCTCGAGCGGGGTCGTGGCCGGACCGGGCGTGGGCGAGGGCCGATGGATGGGCGGGCGACGGTGCGATGAGGTCCACTGCGCCGATGCGGGTCACGTTGTCGGCAGCGACGTCGCCCTCCCACACCCACACGTGTTCGCCTCCCGGCCAGTGGATGCGGGCGCGGACCATGGCGCCGCGGAGTACGTGGCGGACATCGGACACCACGTGCACGTCGAGACGGAACGCATCGCCCACGGCAACGGCGGCCGGTGGACGATCGCAGGTGACGATGACCGGACGACACGCATCGGTGACCGCTTCGTAGGCGCGCTTGGGAGATCGGTCGTGCCCGAGCATGGCCCAAGTGACCGCCGGGTAATCGAGGGCATCGGCCAGTGAGAACAGGCAGAAGCCGCCGTTCGGCCGGTACTTGATGCGCCGGAACTCCTCGATGTGCCGGCGGAGCACCTCGGCCTGGTAGGTCTGTGTTGCGTTGCGCCACGCGTCGAAAGTGGCCGAGGCCGCGGGCGGCACATGACGGTCGAAGAACGTCTTCTGCATGGAGCGGGTCTGGGCGAGTCGTTCCCAATCGAGATCAGGCCATCGCTCCGGCTCGCAGAACGCGGCGTCGTTGGGCACTGCCTGTGCGCCGAACTCGCTCACGAAGCGCATGACTCGCGGAATGACCCCGGCGGCCTTCGTGAGGTCGCGCTCCTGGCCGTGATACCAACCGAAGTAGAGGTGCGAGTCGGTGCCTCCGGAGAACGGCCCGGGAAGTATCCCGGAATGCGCGTTCACGGGCCGCGACCTGTCGGCCTTGCTCATCGCCCGTGAGAGCGCAGTGTCGAGGATGGTCTTGTTCCACGTCGGGAGCATCTGGAGCGTGAGGTACTTCGTGATCATCTCGGCCGCCTTCTTCGGGCCGCCGAGCGCGTCGGGCTCGATGTCGAGAGCCAGAGGCTCGTTGTGGGTGCACCACATGATGATCGACGGGTGGTGTCCGAGCACATCTATCGCGTCCCGTGCCTGCTTCGTCGCGCCTTTGCGGATCGTTCTCGCATACCCCCACTGCAGCGGAAGGTCCTGCCACAACAGCATGCCGATTTCGTCGGCGGCGTCGTAGATCGCCGGGTGGGAGATGTGAGCGTGAAGCCGAACGAGGTCGAGGCCGGACTCCTTCGCCATCACGAGATCGCGTCGGAGTTCGTTCGCCGTCGCATCGCCGATCGCCATACGGGTCGGCCCGAGGTTCGCGCCCTTCAGGTGGAGCCGCTCACCGTTGATCTCCCAGATCCAGTTCTTCATCCTGACCTGACGGAGACCGATGCGGAACCGCCGTTCGTCGGATACCTCGCCATCGACAAGGGCTTGCACGTGCGCATCGTTGAGTTCCGGCTCACCGAGCGACCATGGCCACCACAGCACGGGTCGTTCGACGACGACGTTCCATTCGACCCGGTTGTGCCCGACGGCGAGGGTCTGCACGTGCTCGTACTGGGTCTCGCCGACTTGGGCGCGCATGACCACCGGACCGGCGACCGAGGCGTCGACGAGCGCCCGGAACGCCACCTCCGCCCGCTCAGACGACGCCGAAACGCACACCGCGCGGAGCCGGTTGATGCGCACCCGACCGCTCTCGACGATCCGGACCGGCCGCCAGATGCCGCCGGGATTCCAATTCGGGTCGATGCAGTCCCAGTGCTGGAACACGCCCGTCAGGTTGCGCTTCGATGTGCGTGATCGCTGCGGCGCACACGTGACTTCAATCGCCAGCACGTGGTCGTCCTGCGTGCGGAGTGCTTCGGTGATCTCGAACTCGTGGGGGGTGAAGTAGCCCTCGGTGTCACCCACGTAGGCACCGTCGAGCCACACATCGCTCTGGTAGAACACGCCCTCGAACGTGAGCCACGAGCGACGACCCTCTGTCGGCACGGGGGCGGCGAAACGGTGTCGGCTCAACAACGCCCCGTCGTTGTCCGCGAACGCCGGTTCTGTCCGCCAGTGTCCGGGCACGTGCAGGGAATCCCACTCGCTGTCGTCGAATGCCGGGTCGGCGAAGACGCGACGAAGTTCGTCCGTCGCCTGCGTCGTCGGCCATCGTCCCCCAAGATCCACGACGGCCGAGGCTACCGGCGCGTTCCCCGGGTCAGTGGTAGCACGACCACCGTCCCTAGAATCTGCCTATGACCGACCTTGCCGACGCCCCGACCAGCAAACTGCCCTGGCACCTCCGCGGCAACTACGCCCCGGTCTTCGACGAGGTCACCCTGACCGACCTCGAAGTCCAAGGCTCGATCCCTTCTGAGCTGACCGGCCTCTACGTCCGCAACGGTGCCAATCCGAAGTCCGGGAAGTCGCCCCACTGGTTCTTTGGCGACGGCATGGTGCATGGCCTTCGCATGGACGGTGGCAAGGCGTCGTGGTATCGCAATCGCTACGTTCGAACGCCGAAGCTGGCTGGCGACGACGTTCCGATGATGGACGAAAACTTCGCGTTCGATCGCACGGCGTCGGCCGCCAACACTCACGTGATCCACCACGCCGGACGCATCCTCTGCCTCGAAGAGGCCCACTTCCCCTACGAGGTCGACGGGCTCCTCGATACGGTAGGTGCACATACGTTTGGCGCCCAGCTGAACACGGCGATGACGGCACATCCGAAGGTGTGTCCGGAGACCGGCGAGATGCTGTTCTTCGGCTACGGCCAGCTGCCGCCGTACCTGACCTACCACCGCGTGAACGCCGCTGGCGAGCTCGTGCAGTCGACGGAGATCCCGGTGAAGGGTCCGACGATGATGCACGACTTCGTGACCACGAGGAACTACACGATCTTCATGGATCTGCCCGTCATCTTCGACCTCGACCTGGCGATGACCGGCTCCATGCCGTTCCGGTGGGACGACGACTACGGCGCACGGATCGGCGTGATGCCCCGGGCCGGTTCTGCCGACGACGTTCAGTGGTTCGACGTCGATCCGTGTTACGTCTTCCATCCCATGAACGCCTTTGAGCGAGACGGATCGGTCGTGATCGATGTCGGCCGGTTCCGCACGTTGTGGCGTGAGGGTTCGAGCGACTTCGACGAGTTCGCCAACCTGTACCAGTGGGAGCTGTCGCTCTCGACCGGAACGGTGCGCGAACGCGCCCTCGACGACCGTCCCGCGGAGTTTGCCCGCGTTGCCGATGACCGCGTCGGCCTTCCCTACCGCTATGGATACATGGCGGCGACCCGTCCGGCGGATGGCTCGGGTCTGGCCGACACCCGCCTCCTCAAGTACGACCACGCAAACGGTTCTTGCGAGGAACACAACTACGGCGCCGGACGCCGACCGGGCGAAGGCGTCTTCGTGGCCGATCCCTCACGAGAGGCGGGCGGGCAGGAGGACGCCGGATGGGTCATGAACTACGTGTACGACGAGTCGACCGACACCAGCGATCTCGTCATCGTCGATGCCACCAACTTCTCCGGCCCTCCGGTCGCCACCGTGAAGCTGCCCGTGCGCATCCCCTTCGGCTTCCACGGCAGCTGGGTTCCCGGGGCGTGATCCCCGGGGCGTGAGCTCCCGACAAACATCGGCCGGCAGCGCCGGCCTACACACCAGGTGTCTGATTCAGACCTCGACGATCTCGATGAGATCGTCGAGGACTTTGAAATCGTCAGGGTTGCGCGTGTAGAGAGGTAGTCGAACGGCGTGTGCGGTCGCCGCAATCAGCAGGTCGACAGCGCGGGCGCCACGTGCCTTTCGTCCAGCAGTGACCACGGCGGCGTAGACGCGACCGTACGCTCGGGCTGCGTCGGCGTCGAACGGGAAGGGCTCGAAGGTTGCTTCCGCTCGCTGCAGTCGGTCTTGGCGTCGGGCACGTTCGTCGGGGTCTGCCGTGGCATGCGGCCCGGCCGCCAGCTCGGCCATGGTGATCGCGCTCACTCCCATCTCGACCGGAAGAAGCTCCGGATCGATCCCGTCGAGGTCGATGACCACAGACGTATCGAGCATGCCTTGTGCGTGTCGGCGCTCAGGCACGGGGCTCGATGCCCTGGCTCGCATGCCGGTCGAGGTCGTCGCGGAACCTTGCGGCGTCGATCGCGGGAGCGTGAGCGAATGCCGCCACCACGTTGTCGCGAGTCACGAAGCGGCGGCGTCGCAACGGGATGAGCTCGCCCACGGGCACGCCGTTGCGGGTGACGACGAACGCCTCGCCCTGATCGAGGCGTCGCATGATCTCACCGCTGTCGTTGCGGAGCTCTCGCTGCGTGATGGTCTCGGCCATCACCAACTGTAGCACGCGTGCGACGGAGGGTATCGGCCTTCGAACGGATCGCCTCCCGTTCTGAGGCCGCCCGCGTCCCCGTTCGGCGATCCGCGGCGATCGAATCTTCAGCCGTTCTTGGGGAGTGACGAGAACGGCACCTTCGAGTCGTTGCCCGGCTCTTTCGGGAGCCCGAGCACGCGCTCGCCGATGATGTTGCGCTGGATCTGGTCGGTGCCGCCGTAGATCGGCGGGGCCTGGGCGTGCAAGGCGGTGCTGGTGATCGCTGCGTACCTCGGATCGCCGAGCACGGCATCGAGTGCGTGGCGCTGGTCCTCCGTGTACGCGTGCAGCGTCCCGTACGGACCGATGATCCGCGTGCCGAGATCACGCTGGAGACGAACGATGTTGCTCATCGAGAGCTTGCCGATGTTCGCCATGCCGGCGATGTCCTCGCCCTTGGCGCGGGCTGCTTTGACCCGCTCGTTGTTGATCCGGCCGATCTCGCCCAGCGTGTAGAGCATGGCGAGGCCCTGGCGGATCGTCGGATCGTTGATCGTTCCGTTCTTGCGGGCGTGATGGAGGAACACCTTGAGCCCTCCGGAGCGCACAGCGGCCGCGTTGGAGGTGACCGAACCCGGTGATCCGGTTGGCGGGTCGACGAAGTCGCCGGCGCGCTTGTCGAGGTGCCCGGCCACGGTGCCGGGGAGGGCCGCGCTGATGGCGCCACCGCCGCCTGCGCCGAGCCCGGAGCGTTCGAAGGCGAGCGTGGTGTTCGCCACGGCCCAGCCGTTGTGGAGTCCGCCGATGAGCGCCGACGCCGAAACCCGGCCGTCGGTCATGAAGACCTCGTTGAACAGGGCGTGGCCGGTCATCTCCTTGAGCGGGCGAATGTCCACTCCGGGTTGGTGCATATCCATGGCGAAGTAGGAGATGCCCTGGTGCTTCGGCGCGTCGGGATTCGAACGCGCGATGAGCATTCCCATGTCCGCGTAGTGTCCGCCGGAGGTCCACACCTTTTGGCCGTTGACGATCCACTCCTCGCCGTCGAGGACCGCTTTGGACGTGAGACCGGCGAGATCCGATCCGGCACCCGGCTCGCTGAAGAGCTGGCACCAGGCGCGCTGGCCGGTGACGATCGGTTTGACGAACTCTTCGATCTGCTCCTGCGATCCGTGTGTTGCGATGGTCGGCGCGGCGAGGAGCATCCCGAGTCCGCCCGGCGCCGGGAGCGCGCCGAAGGCGCCGATGGCGCGGGCGACCCGCACCGAATCCGACCGTGACACTTCCTTGCCGTATGCGTTCCTCGGGAGGCTGGGGGCGGCCCACCCTGACAGGCCGAGGCGTTCCCACCACTGGGCGACCGTCAGATCGGCCTCCCAGTTCTCGTGGAGCCAGTCCTGGAGTTCGGCGATAAGTGCGTCTTCGGGCATGGACCCATTTCACATCCTCGGCCGTGATCCGTCGAAACGAGATTGGTGGCGGCCTCCCGACACGTGACGCCGCTCGGGCGCGATTGCAACGGCGGAGAACGACTTCAGCGGGCGTCGAGGGCGGCGACGCTCCGCTTGGGAGCGAGCACTCGGTAGCTCTGCTCGATCAGGGCGCCGAGCTCATCCCAGTCGGTGGACTCGTCCACCACGACTCCCACCAGGTTGGGGAACCAGCCCGGCCAGAAGAAGGGGGCGATCTCGCCGCCGTTCGCGTAGCGGTGGGGATCGGGTGTCCGAAACGTCACCACCACGGCCGGCCCAGCGGTCTTCGCGGCGGTTGCGTACGCCGGCGGCGATCCGTCTTCGACGCTCACCATGTGTGCGAAGTTCCGGGTTCCCACGCACCAGCGCACCCCCGTCCACGCCTCCTCTTCGAAGGCGTCGGGAAGGGCCAGGCAGATTTCGCCGAGCCGGGAGAGGAGCACGGGATCGATCCTCCATGTTGGCCCGGATCGGCGCCGAAATCGGTGACCCAACCGGGGACGTTGTCCGCAGTCGGCATTGCGCCGCACTCCGCCTACCATCCGAACATGCGCTTCTTGGCGGTCGCCGTGCTTTCATCCTTTGCTTTGGCGGTGCCGACGGCGGCGCTCGCTGCACCGTCACGCATCGCCGACTTCTCGAACGCGGAGACCTCCTGGGTGGTCGTGAACGACGGCGTCATGGGCGGTGTGTCCGAGAGCAGGTTCGCCCAGCGCCGGGGCATCGGCACGTTCAGTGGAACGGTTCGGCTCGAGAACAACGGTGGATTCGCCAGCATCCGATCGGTCGCCGCGTTGGCCGCCCTTCCCGCCGATGCGACGTCGTTCGACCTGCGGGTCTTCGGCGACGGCCGTCAGTACCAGTTCACGGTGGAGACCGGTTTGTCCTGGTACTGGTTCGCGTTCACCCCGCCAAAGGGGAAGTGGACGACGGTCGCCGCGCCGTTCGACCGCTTCCAACCGGTCACCCGCTTCGGTGAGGCGACCGATGATGCGCCACTGCGTGCCGGAGCGACACCTCGTCGGCTCGGGATCCTGATCGCCAACAGCCGCGCCGAACGCTTTTCCCTCCAGCTCGACTGGATCGCCGTCCGGTAGCCGCCGACTCGCTCAGACGACCCGGAAGAACGACTCCACCGGTTTGCGGGTGAGCTTGGTGTTCTGATGCGTCGGCTCCCCGACGCAGATCATCGCCGCGATCGCCTCACGTGCGCGCAGGCCGAGGAGCCGCTTCGCCTCCGGTTCCTGACGCACGAGGAACGTCGTCATCACCCCTCCCAGACCGTGGGACCGAGCGGCGAGCAGGATGCTCCAGCAGAAAGGGTAGACGGACGCCCCTGCGCAGAACTGCACGCGGTCGAGGTCGGTGTCCATTGCCGCCAGCGTGCCGAGGTCGGCGGTCACGATAAGCACGACCGGCACCGTGGCGAGCGCGTCGATCAGCGGGTTGGGGGCATGGGGTGCCGCGTCGAGATC
>JANPDB010000634.1:0-1757 GCA_031431255.1 Acidimicrobiia bacterium
GCGGGTCAACGCCACGGGAGGCTCGGATTACTTCGAAACAGCGGTCGTCCGCCCCGACCTCGTGCTGGCCGACATGATCTCGGTGATCCACCCCGAGGTCGACCTTGGTCGTGGTCCGACCACCTGGTTCCGCCGGATCTCGAAGTAACGGGTACGACCATGAACCTGCGCATCGCCAGCCTCATTCCTTCCGGAACCGATCTGTCCGCCGCGCTCGGGTTCGCCGATTGTCTCGTCGGGGTGTCGCATGAGTTCGATCACCCCGACGCGATCGATCTCCCAGTCCTGACTTCCAGCAGTATTCCGCCGCCCACCGTCGACGGACCGTCGATCGACCCGGCCGAGATCGACCGGCTCGTCAGCTCGTCCGTGCAGGCGGGTGACAGCCTCTACATCACCGATCGCCCGCTCCTGCACTCGCTCGCCCCGACGATCGTCGTGAGCCAGGACGTCTGTGACGTGTGTGCCGTCAACGCCGAATCGGCGGCATGCGACATCCCGGTCGGCGCCGAGCTCGTCCTGCTCACCGCCACGTCCCTCGCCGGTCTCAAGCACGACATCGTCACGCTCGCCGGCGCGCTGGGTGCTTCCGAGCGCGGAGACGCACTCGTCGTCGACCTCGAAGCCGGCCTCGCCCGCTCGGCCGATCGGGCGACGTCGCCCGATGGTGTCCGTCCGACCGTGATCGCTCTCGAATGGAGCGATCCACCGTTCCTCGGCGGACACTGGGTCCCCGAACTGATCGAGCACGTCGGCGCTACACATCTGCTGTCGGGTCCCGGCGAGGCGTCACGGCGTTCCACCTGGGACGAGATAGCCGCTGCCGATCCGGACGTGATCATTTTCTGCCCCTGCGGATACAACCTTCATCAGTCGAGCCTCGAAGCGAACAAGCTCGTGACCCGGCCCGAGGTGGCGTCGTTGCGGGCGGTTCGCGAGGGACGCTTCTTTGCGGTGGACGCAAACCGCCTCCTGTCGCGTTGCACGACCGCGGTGGTCGAAGCGGCTGAAGTGCTCGCTTCGCTGGCCCGGCGGGAAGAGCACGAACCCCGCCGGGTGATTCCCAGCGGGGCTGCTCGCGTCGCTGCCCGAAACGCGTCGCTCACCTCGGCTTCGTCGAACGGCTAGGTCACGACGCCATGTCATCGTCGGCCCGCGTCGAAGTGCACGGTACGCGTCGCGCGGCGGATGCCGTTTCCGCCGACGCAGCTCCCTCCGCGTTGATCCGTCAGAGGAGCCTGGTGTGGTGGGCGTGGGCAGCGATGGCGGCAGTCCTCGCTCTGCTCGTCGTTGCCTCCATTGCCTTTGGGTCCGTCTGGATCTCCCCTTCACGTGTGCTGTCGGTGTTGTTCAGCTCTGATCGCGGGGATGCCACCGCCAGAACCATCGTGTGGAGCGTCCGGCTTCCGCGCACGGCGACGGCGATCCTCGCCGGAGCCGCCCTGTCCGTGTCCGGCCTCCTCCTGCAGACGCTGTTCCGTAACCCCTTGGCCGACTCCTCGATCCTCGGCGTCAGCGCAGGTGCCAGTCTCGGCGTGGCGTTCGTCGTCCTCGGTTCGTCCAGTTCGATCGCCGTCATCGGCCGGTACAGCGGAGCATCGGCGATCCACGTGACGCTGGCCTCTGCGATCGGTTCCTCGATCGTCCTCCTGTTCGTGCTCGCCATCGCGCAGCGGGTGGAGAGTCCGGTGACGGTGCTCGTGGCCGGATTGATGGTGGCGACGATTGTCGGCGCGCTCGTGAGCGTGCTCGTCTAC
>JANPDB010000635.1:0-7710 GCA_031431255.1 Acidimicrobiia bacterium
GTGACCAGCCACTGCTCGTCGTAGTTGTAGTTGAGATCCATCGACTTGCGGAGCGCGTGGCCCGATGGCTCGGTGTACATCAATGAATCGGGACGAATTCCTTTGAGCACCGGTCGAAGTCGCTCGAACAGACCGACACACGCCAAGGCCGAGGAACCTGCTCGACCCCTCGCCCAGCCCGCCCAGTTCGGGAAGTCGTTGTACGTGGGGGCGTCGAATCGGAAGCCATCGATGCCGAGCTCGACCATCAGAAAGCTCATCGCTTCGGTGAAGTACGCCTGCCATTCGCGATTCCGCGTATCAAATGCCTTTGTGTACACGCCGGCGACGTTGCCGGCGGTGTCTCGAGCGAACCAGTCAGGATGTTCGCCGATCAACGGCGACACCACCGGACTGCCCGCTCGCCAATACTGCTCGAAGTCGAGAATGTGACGCGACCAGGCGATGAGATAGTTCTGCCAGTCGTTCACGTCGCTGCCAAAGCTGTCCGTGGTCTCAGCGGTGACGAGGTCGGCGAAAGGCCCGGCGCGCACTCCGTCGGCCGCAGCGCCGATCGACTCTTGATCCAACACGCCGTGCAGAAGCACGTCGAAGATGATGCGCATTCCTCTCGCGTGGCACTGCTCGACGAGTTCGATCAGCATGGTCCGTGGGCCGTACGAGACATCGACGTTCCAGTAGTCATGGATGTTGTAGCTGGGGTACGGCTGGCGGGGCATCAGCTGGATCACGGTGAATCCGAGTCCGCGGACGCGATCAAGATCGTCGGTGAGATCGTTCACCTCCGGATACGGGCTGTAGTGATTCGGGCTGGCCGGATTCCGGCCGGCGAACACCGAGAAGCCAATCTGCGCTTCGTAGATCATGGCGCCGGCGATCCAGTCAGGCGCCGCCCCCGGCGAGGTATGGCCACGAGATCGGAGCCAGCCGTCGAACAACACCGGAAACGTTGACCAGCGAGGCACGTCGATATCGAACGAGCAGAGTTCGAGTTCGTTGCACGTATTGATGGCGAGGTCGGCGGCAAAGTTCGTGATGAGCGAGAACGCGAGTGACGATGCCGAAGTTCCGGTCACGTCGATCTCGGGGATCTCCACGTCGTTGTCGAACCAGATGCTCACGGCGCTGTCGCCCTGAAGCGCCGGTTCGACATGCACGAGGCCGCTCGAGCCGCGCAAGCCACCGATTGCCGAGATACCAACAGCCGACGTGATTGCGTCGAGAGGGGTGGCTCCGGCGATCCCGTTCCCAGGTGCAGTAACGGACCAGGTGCCGCCGCCGAGATCAAGAGAAGCACGCAACACCACGTTCCGGACAACGATTGTTTGCGCACCTACGAAATCGAGACCAACACTGCACGCAGGACCGAGCCGGTTCAGGCTGTACAGCAACTCGCCGACAACCCCAACCTCACCCACTTCCCTCAACTCGTCGGCAGTCCCTCCGACGGCGCCCCCAATGCGCACCGGCACCCGCCAGGTGCGGCCGTTCGGGGTTTCGTGCAGTGTGGGATCAGCGATTCGAACGCAATCTGACCAACGAAGGGTGTCGACATACTCGATACCGCCGGTCGGGCTTCGGCGTTCAATTCCATCGACCTCGCATTCGACAACGGCCTCGACACTGACCCGGCGCCGACCACTCGGTCCGGAGGATGCCAATGCGGTCGGCAATCCGGTGACGTCGTCAACGACGATGCAATGGGTCGATTCGATAGAACGAAATTCCATGTGTCCCTTCCCGACGACGTCGGATCTCGTGTGCTCGCTAAGCCAGAACTTCGAATGTGGCATCACTCTTGTCCGTCGACGGATCGAGGAACACCCGGTCCTCGCCGTCGTGGCGATCGGCCCGGGCCACGATCTCGCTGTCCGGCAGTACATCGATTGGGGTGTAGCCCGGGTGGTGATGCTTGAGATACGGGTTGTTGGCCCGCGTGTTGAATGCCACCAGAAGAAGGTGACGGTCAACGTCGGACTGGTTCGGCGCCGAGGTGTGCAGTGTGTTCGAGTGGAAGAACATCACGTCGCCCGGCTGCGCCTCGAACGCCACCCGGGGAAGGTGTTCTTCTGCGGCGGCGACCCGGGCCGGATCAGCGCCGGTCTGCTTGCCGACGAACCCATGGTCGATCCGGCCCATCAGATGCGACCCGGCCAGCACGTTGAGGCATCCGTTGGCCGGCGTGTTCGGCGTCAGCGGGATTGCAACGGTGAGCATGTCGGGGCGAAGGCAGCCGTTCGGGTACCAGTACCCGTAGTCCTGATGCCACACCCACGTGCCGCCGGCACCCGGTCGCTTCATGGTGATCTTGGAGTGGTAGTGGTACACCTCCCCGCCGAGCAGGCTCTCGACGGCGCGCACGAGCCGTTCGCTGCGGGCCAAGGCTCCGAAGGAGTCCTCACCGGGTTCGTTCCAAAGAGCGATCTCCGTGGCACCGCCCTGGCCATCGTCGACACCATAGGCACGCTTATGAATGGACGGATCGACTTGGAATGCGTTGATGACCGCCGCGATCTGGTCGGGCGTGAAGAAACCACGCTTGATCACAAACCCGTCACGGTCGAACGATTCCTTGTCGGGGACGGTGATTACGCTCATAGTCTTGCCTTTCGTAGTTCGAATTCGTTTTCGCTTCGCCGAGCACCGTAGGCACCCGACCTCCGAGCTAGCCCCGTTGGTAGGGGATGTTCGGATCGCCCGCCTTGACCGGGGACCTCGACTGGAGGATCTCGCGTCGTTGCGGAGTGATCCGTGACAGCAGACCGTCGGACCAGGTGTAGCCGAAGCGGGTGCGCACCCACGACGGCCCGTAGCGAAGGATGATGACCCGGCGCTCGCCCTCGACGGTGGTCCGGCTCGACCCACCGTGCATGAGCGAATCGACGAACATCAAGGCATCACCCGCTTTCGCGTGCACCTCAATTGCGCCCGGCAACGCGTCCATCCGGTCGCCACGGGCGTAATCCCCGGCCAGAGGATGGGGGAGGTTGGACTTGTGGCTGCCGGGGATCACCATGGTTGCTCCGTCGCCGGGGCCGATGTCGGTGAGGGCCAGGAGAACGTTGACCTGAGCGCACCGAAAGCCACCGTGTAGGTAGGCGTACTGCGTCCGCACCGGAGACGTGAAGCCACCAGAGTGGACGGGGTGATGACCGCCGGCGTGACGGATGGTGGCGATGTTCTCGTCGATGGATACGCCCTCGACGTAGGTCCCCTCCTCGCCTGCGTAGTGGCGCACGTGGTCGATCCAGCTCGGGTGGTCGATCAAGAACTCGAACGCCCGGTCATCGCAATCGAGAACGTTGTGCAGTTCGAATCCGGTGTCCTTCGTGTAGTCACGTCGCTGCGCGTTGCCGACCCATTCGCCGTTGGAGAGTGACGGGAACCGCTCGTAGGCCTCGTTGAGTCGACGCACCTCGTCGGGATCCAGCGCTCCGCGCAACACCAGATACCCGCGGAGATCGAACTCGAAATCCTCGAGGGGAGTGGGTGCAGGCATTGCTTCGTCCTTTGCTCGAGGTTGTTGATTGATCGAGGTTGGCGGATGCCGACAACGTCAGTTACACGGCGACCGGGACCACGGGGTTGAGTTCCGAGGCGGCGGGGTCGCCGGGGACAAGGCCCGGCAGCCAACGGGCGAGATCGCGACGCTGCGGTTCATTGGTCGGCGTCTGCACGGTCAGATCGCTGTCGAAGTAGATCACGGTCATGACCTCACGGGTGATGGTCGAAGAGTTCGCACCGGCCTTGTGCAGAGTCCACCCACCGTGGAACGTGGCGTCACCGGCCGACATTGCTACGGGAACGGAAAGCTTTGCCCCGGTCCGGCTCACGAGCGCATCGAAGTGGGCTTCGGAGTCGTCGGAGATCGCCTCTTCGCCGAGTTCCCCGGTGTTGCTGCCGTCGACAAACGTCATCACGCCCATCTCCGTCGTGATGTCGACAAGCGGCATCCACATCGTGACGCAGCGCGTGCCGTCGATCGGCCAATAGATCGCATCCTGATGCCACGGCGTGTGGCCGCCACCGGGCTCCTTGACGAGGGCCTGGTCGTGGTAGATCCGAACGCCCTGAGCGCCGAGCAGGTTGGCGGCGACGCCGGCGAACCGAGCAGCGAGCACGAATCGGCGAACATCGGCGTCCTCGCACCACAGGTTCATGACCTGGAGGAAGGCCTTGCCGTACGTGTCACGTTCGGCCAGTGGGCGGCTCTCGCGGCTGAAGCGGGTTACCGCGGAGGCGATAGCGGGCCGGAACGCCGCGGCTTCATCGGGACTGGCGACCCCCCGCAGAAGAATGTGGCCGTTCTTCTGATAGGCGCCCACTGCCTCGGGAGCAAGGTGATAGCGATCGTCAAGAAGGGGTAGAAGCGCGGTCACTGGGTTCTCCTTTCCATTTCGGGTTGTTCACGATGGGGTATCGAGTTGGTTGACGAACTTCTCCAACTCGTCGGGAAGGATCGGGACGAGGTGGCCCTCTTCCGGAAAGCGACCAGCGGCCACGTCGTCGCGGAACTCCGTGAGCGCGGCAACCCGCTCCAGCTGTATGCGCGCATACTCTGCACGGAGATCTCGGTACTTCTTGGCGTGACGCGGGTAGTGACGGTCGTGGGAACCGAGGATGTCTTCGGCGAAGAGGTATTGCGCATCGCAACCTGCGCCGGCACCCATCGACATCATGAACAACGACGTCCGGGCCGAAATGGCCGACGCGACGGCAGCCGGTACGACTTCGATCTCGGCCCCGAGTGCGCCAGCGCTCTCAAGTCGTTTGACCTGTCGGAAGATCTTCATCGCCTCGTCAGCGGTCTTGCCCACGGCCCGGAACCCACCGGTCCACGTTGCCTTCGACGGAATCAGCCCGACGTGACTCATGATCGGAAAGCCCTCAGCTGCCAGACGGCTGATGGTCTCGAGGCTGGCCACGCAGTACATCGCGTCGATCCCCTTCCCGTACAGCGTGCACGCTTCGCGCAGGTAGTCGTCGGTCGTGGCGAGCCGCCCGTAGTCCATCCCGGTGATCATGAACGCTGTCGGTGCCGCCGCACGGATCGCCGGCAACTGAGGATTGTGCCCGGTGGTGACGATGTCGATACCGGCCTCTTCGGCCGCCGCCGCCTCGTCCACCGTCCAGGCGAGGACGTTGGTGCGCTGCACCTTGCCCTTACCAGCGAGCAGATCGGCAACCGTCGGTTTCTTTCGAGTCATAGAAGCAATCCAATCCGAGTTATTTCACTGCGCCAAGAGTAAGACCCTCGACGAACGACTTCTGGAAGAGCAAGAACACAATCAGGGTCGGAATGGCAGCGATGATCGTTCCTGCCGAGATGAGTCCCCAGTCCGACAGATACGTGCCTTGAAGACCTAACAACGAGGCCGTCACCGGCATCTTGTTTTCGCTCCGGAGGACGGTGATCGACCACAGCAGGTCGTTAAAGATTCCCGTGAAGCCGAGGGCGCCGATCGAGGCAAGAGCGGGTCGGCTCAGCGGAAGAATGATCATTCGATAGATCTGAAATGATGTCGCACCGTCGATGACAGCCGCCTGTTGAATCTCCGACGGGATGGCGAGCATGAAACCGTAGAGCACAAAGATGTAGAATCCGAGCCCGAAGGCGGTGTGCAGGATGATGACCGTAAAGAACGTGTCGAAGATCCCGAGAGCCTCTGCATTGCGGGCAAGTGGAATCAGCATGATCTGAGCCGGGAGAAGATTCCCTCCGAGCATGACCAGCAGAATTGTTCGCCGGAACGGCACTTTGAAACGGCTCAGTCCGAACGCCGCCATCGACGACAGCACAAGGATGAGAGCGAGCGCCGGCACGGTGATGATGAAGCTGTTGAGCATGCCCCGGCGGCCCCCACCTCGGCCCCATGCATCGATGTACCCGCGAAAGGTGAACGTGCGCGGAAGAGCCATGAGCCCGTTGCTCAAGATGTCATCCAAGGACCTGAACGACAGCACCACCACGAGGACCAGCGGTCCGACCCACAGCAGCGAGAGGAACGATGCGGTCAGGTGGAAGCCGGCAGTGCGGGCCTTTCGTGCTCGGCGGCTCCGCCGACGAACGATCTCTCCGTGCGAGAGAGCTTCCCGGGCGCTCATCGGGCCTCCTCCCTGAGGGCGCGAACCAGATAGAGGATGATGAAACTGATGGCGAGGAGGAAGATGACCATCGCAATCGCGGAGGCGTAGCCCAATCGGCCAGTGGCAAATGCAGTTTGGAACATGTAGGTGCTCAAGAGCTGAGACGAGTTGTACGGCCCTCCCTTCGTCAAGGCGTAGACGATGTCGAAAGAACGGAGCGCCTCGATGACGATCACGGACACAACGACCGAGTTGACTCCCCTGAGCTGGGGCATCGTGATGTGGCGAAGGAGCTGCCAGCGGTTCGCGCCGTCCACTCGTGCCGCTTCGGTCAGCGCCGGATCAATCGACTTCAACCCGGCGAGATACAGCACCATGATGTAACCCGAAGACCTCCACAGCGATGCGACGACAAGCGCATACAACACGGTGTGCGGCTCGGCCAGCCAGATACGGCCCCATGATCCGAGGCCGACCGCCTGCAGCGCGTTGTTGAAAAACCCCTCGGGGGCATACAGCACCCGCCAGACCAATGCGGTGACGACCAGCGAGAAGATCACCGGCAGAAAGATCAGCGACCGATAGACCGCCACGCCACGCCTCTCGGCCCGGAGAAGCAGAGCCAATGACAAACCCAGGAGACCGGAGAGCCCGCCAAAGGCCACCAACCACCGCAGTGTGTTCTTGAACCCGGTGCTGAAAATCGGGTCGTTGGTCAGTTCGCGAAAGTTCTGGAGGCCGACAACTTTCGGATTGCCGATCCCCCGCCATTCCGTGAAGGACAGAAGGACGCCCTGCACAGCCGGAGCGAAGACGACGAGCGCCTCCAGCAGGAACGGCACCAGGATGAATGCTGCCACCATCGGCGGCAGGGTATTGACCCCCCGCCGACGGTGGCGCACCGGAAGGGACACTTAGGCCTTGCGGGCGCTGACTGCCGCGGCCTGCCATTCCGCCATGATGGCGTCGACGTTGCCGGGATTGTCCATGAACTTCAGCAGTGCCGCATCAGCAGTCGGCTGGAGCTCGTCGCCACCGTCACGGTTGAAGAACTGGGTGAGGTCGGCGGCGGCCTCCAGCATCGCCTTGCCCTTGGTGTTTTGCGCGCTGACTGCGGCTTTCGCCCCGGGCGCAGCAGGAATGGACGAGTTGCCCGAGGTGGTCAGATAGAGCTCCTGGGCCGCGGGGGTGGCGAGGTACTTCAAGAAGGCCTTCGTGAGCGCCGGATTGGAGCCCTTCGCCGAAGCAAAGAATCCGTCGGCCGGGGCTTCCTCGGCGACGCGCACCTTCGGGTCGATGATCGGGAACTGGAAGAAGTCGATGTCGTCGCCAACTTCCTTCGGGGCGCCCAGGGCCCACCAGTTCCCGGCCACGTACGTCGCGGTTTCGCCCTTGTAGAACTTGGTCTGTGCTTCGGCGAATCCCAACCCCTTCGCCTGCTTGTCCATGTAGGGCAGAACCTCCAGCCACTTGTTGAACACCGCCTTCACTTCGGGGGAGTTGAAGCTCTTCTTCCCGCTGAGAACGTCTCGGTGGAACTGCGCGCCGTTCAGGCGAAGGTTGAGGTAGTCGAACCAGAACGAGGCCACCCACGGCGTGTCGGACAGGCCCATGCCGATCGGG
>JANPDB010000636.1:0-2084 GCA_031431255.1 Acidimicrobiia bacterium
CCGACCGGTCGTGAGTTCCTCGACGGCCACGAGACGGGCCAGGACCATCTCGGCATCTACCTCTACAACGGCAACGAGTACCTGGAATCGATGCTCGGCGCGTACAAGGCGCGGGTTGCCCCGTTCAACGTGAACTACCGCTATGTGGCTGAAGAGTTGGTGTACCTGCTGACCGACGCGAAGTGCCGGGCCCTGGTGTACGGCGCATCATTCGCCCCAACACTCGCGGCAATCCGCGACCAGCTCCCGGGCCTCGACATCCTCATCCAGGTCGACGACGGTTCCGGGAACGCCCTCCTCGATGGCGCCGTCGACTACGAAGCAGCGCTCGCCGGGTCGGGTCCCGAACGTCCAGAGGTGCAGGTGATGGGTGGCGACTGGTCAGCCGACGACCTCTACATCCTCTACACCGGCGGCACCACGGGCATGCCCAAGGGCGTGCTGTGGCGTCAGATCGACATCGCCGTTTCGGCGATGAGCTTGCGAAACGTCGGCGCGGGAACAGAGTTCGACGACCTGGATTCGTTCGTCGCCGGCCTTACCGCGACCCCGCCGCTTGTCACCCTTCCCGCCGCTCCGTTCATGCATGGCGCCGGACACTGGATCGCGTTCACCTCGTGGCATCGAGGCGGCACCGTCGTCCTCCAGGACAACACCGTGGCCCTCGACCCCGCCGACATTCTGACGGTTTGCCAGCGGGAGGGGGTGCAGTTCCTCCAAATCGTCGGCGACGCATTCGGTCGACCGATCATCGAAGAAATCGAGCGGGCCAACTCTGCCGGCACGCCCTATGACCTCCGCGCGCTCGGAATCATGCTGTCGGGCGGCGCCGCGCTCTCCGCTCCGTTGAAGCAGCGTTTCCTAAGCGCGCTTCCCAATCTGCTCATCATCGACGGGATCGGTTCCTCGGAAGCAGGAGGCCAGATGCAGAACATCTCGGCCGGCGATCCCTCGAGAGCCACCACCGGCACCTTCGCCGCGGCTCCGGGCAACCACGTGCTCACTGAAGATCTCACCGCCGAGCACGAACCCGGTCACGACGGACTCGGCTGGCTGGCGAAGTCCGGACGCCTCCCCCTCGGCTATCTGAACGACCCGGCCAAGACGGCCAAAACTTTCCCGACGGTCGCCGGGATCCGCTACTCCGTGCCGGGCGATCGGGCGAAGCTCCTCGTCGGCGGTGAGGCGACGTTCGGCGTGCCGATCGTCGAGTTGCACGGACGCGACTCAGTGACGATCAACTCCGGCGGCGAGAAGATCTTCGCCGAAGAGGTCGAGGCCGCACTCATCGCGCACCCTGCGGTGTACGACGTCGTCGTCGCCGGCCGACCGAGCGAACGCTGGGGCAACGAAGTCGTCGCGATCGTCCGGCTCACCGAGGGCGCAACGGCGAGTGAAGCCGACCTGCTCGCCGAAGCCGAACGTCACGTCGCTCGCTACAAGTTGCCCAAGGCATTCGTTTTCGTCGATGCCATCCAACGCTCGCCATCGGGCAAGGCCGACTACCGCTGGGCCAAGGAGTTGGCCACTCGGTAGGTGCCGAAGGGTGCCCGGCTGCTTCGGTCGGAGGCAGGTGCCGGGTGGGTCGCGTAGGGTTGGGCCGTCATGGACCTTCCGACGGTGCGGGCACACGGAGCACGACGATGACGACCTCGACGATGGCCGTTGTGTTCTGCGACGTGGTCTCGTCGACCGAGGTCCGAGACCGGCTCGGGGACACCCGCGCCGATGCCTGGTTCGGTGATCTGCTTCGCCACATCGGCGGAGCCATCGTCGAGGCGAACGGCAGCGTGGTGAAATCGCTCGGTGACGGCGTCATGGCCGTCTTCACCTCAGCCGGCGCAGCGCTCGACGCAGCCGTCGCCATGCAACAGGCGGCGGTGAAACACGGCTGGGGGTATCCGTCGGAACCCTCCCGAGTGAGAGTCGGCATCTCGATCGGCGACGTCTCGTCAAGCCACGAGGACGGAATCGACGACTGGAACGGCATGCCCGTCGTCGAGGCAGCGCGGCTCTGCGCTGCCGCGGAACCTGAGGAGATCCTCGCCGCTGAGGTCGTCCGCGTCCTGGTGGGCAGCCGAACC
>JANPDB010000637.1:0-11055 GCA_031431255.1 Acidimicrobiia bacterium
TTCGGCCTCGACGCGGTCGAGTCGCGCCCGGACGCAGCGGATGTTGTCGAGCGCTCCACGCAGTTCGTCGGCACGAGCGGCGCGGAGGTCGACGCGGCGAAACCCTTTCATGATCTCGGCGGGGTCGATGACTTCCATACGTACAATTGTACGAAGGGGGTGTGACAGCCGAGAGGCCCCTTTGGAAATTCTCCCGAAAAAATACGCGCAGCTCGCGGGCTGGCCGCGCCGGGAGCGCACCGATCGGCTCCGAAACCGGCTCTCCGGACCATTCGAGCGTCGTTCTGGAGTGCCCCACAACGGCACCTCGGGGACAGGGCGGAGTTGCTTCGCTTTGCCGGGCAGCAGCCCCGGCTTCCAAGCCCTGCACATATCGGGCAAGGTGCTGTGGGTCCGCTTTGAGCGGACGAGCAGTAACGGGCGCGAGGGCCGTTATGCGTGGATCAATTGGCTTGCTGAATCGGATGCTGATGCCGATATGCGGCGAACGAAGACTTATTGGGGTTAAATCTTCCGGGTCATTGCAGTCATGGTCAGGCGATCAGCTGATGCACTCCGCGCGACAAATCACCGGTGTTGGGACCTTTCGGCGTGCTCTGATGGACCTCGTGATGGAGGGATCGGAATTTGGTGACAAGCATCGCCGTGCGCTGTTCGGCGCGAATGCTGCGGAGTACGGAGACGGTCGTCCCGGTTATCCGTCGGCTGTGTTCGACTACCTTCAACTGTCATGCGATCTTCGGCCCGGGTGTCGAGTCCTGGAGATCGGTCCGGGTAGTGGGCAGGCCACAGGTCCCTTGCTCGACGCCGGTGCAGAAGTTCTTGCTGTTGAGGTCGGAGAAGAGTTTGGATTGGGTCTCCGAACGAGATTCGAGAGCCGCCGACTTGAAGTGCGACAGGGCGAGTTCGAAACCGTTGATCTTGACTCAGAGGCGTTCGATATTGTTGCCGCAGCCACTTCCTTCCATTGGGTCGCTCCGCAGCCGGGTCTTGATCGAGTCGCCCATCTTCTCAAACCCGGTGGATCCGTCGCCCTCTGGTGGAATCACTTCGGGGACCCAGATCGCAACGATCCGTTCCGCGACGCCGTGCAGCCCCTCCTTGAGCAGTACGCCCCACAGTTTGCCGAGTCCGCTGGCGGCGGAGCGGGCATCGGCGCCCACCCCTACGCGCTCGACGTGGCCGAGCGTTCGAAGGAAATCAACACCAACGGTAAGTTCGGGCCCGTCGATCACGTGTTGATTCCTTGGACGGCAAATCAGACAGCCGATGAGATGCAGCGGTTTCTCGGTTCGTTCTCGCATTGGATGGCACTCGAAACCACGGTGCGAACGGATCTCTTACGAGCCGTCGGTGGTCTTGTCGACACCGAATTTGGTGGCGCTGTCGATCGACCATTCCTTACTGCGATTTACACCGCGCGACGGCTCTGCGATCCCTCGGCCACCGACTCGCCGAAGTCGATCGCATCGACGCCCGACGCGCCAGGGAGCTGACGTCGTGGGCTTCGGCTCGGGACCGTCGCCGACCGTAAGTTCTGTCATTGACCGACGCCCTCTGACGCCCGTGGTCGATCGTGGTCAATGTCCCGTCAGTCACGCCGCGGTGCGAGCTCCAGCGTTGCTGGTGGTGGTGAAAACATCGGCAACTACTCGTCGGCGGCGAGGTCCTCCTCTTTGGCTATTGACAGTAGCCAGTCGGCTATGTACAGTAGCTCCATGACCTCGCCCAGTTCGACAGCCGCTCACGAGACACTCTTCCTCACCCGCTCGCAGGGGCGGATCGGCTACGAGGTCGATGGCCACGGCCCCCTCGTCGTGCTTGTGCCTGGGATGGGAGACCTTCGTTCGACCTACCGTTTCCTCGGTCCAGCGTTGGTGGCGGAGGGCTTCCGAGTCGCCGCAGTGGATCTGCGAGGCCACGGTGACAGCGACACAACCTTCGAGTCGTATGGCGACGCGGAGACTTCGAGCGACGTGGTTGCGCTGATCGAGGAACTGGGTGGTCCGGCGGTCGTAGTCGGGAACTCCCTGGGCGCAGGATCCGCTGTGATGGTGGCCGCGAAGCGGCCCGAGCTGGTGAGCGGCCTGGTGCTCGTCGGACCCTTCGTTCGCAACGGAGCAACGGGAGCGATGCAGCGGATCATGCTCCGCGCCGCGATGGTGCCGCTCTGGGCGGCGGCGTCGTGGAAGGCGTACATGCCCAAGTTGTGCGCGGGTCAGCGTCCGGTGGACTTCGACGATCACCGCGATCGTGTGGTGGCGAGTCTGCGGCGCCCGGGCTACGCCAAGGCGTTCTCACTCACCACCCGAACCAACCACGACCCCGCCGAGGCGTGCCTGGCAATGGTGTCCGCACCGACGCTGATCGTCATGGGTGCGCAGGATCCGGACTTCCCCGATCCCGCCGCCGAGGCTTTGTGGCTCGCCGACGCCCTCCACGGTGAGGTCGTGATGGTGGCCGACGCGGGGCACTACCCGCAATCACAACGGCCCGATGTCGTGACCCCCGCCGTCGTGACATTCCTCAACGCAGTGCGGGCTCATGGCTAGGGCGGGTCTTACCAACATCATCGTCGTCGAGGCAGCCGAACGCTTGATTGACGAGCCCGACGCCACCCCGCTCACCCTGGCGGCCCTGGCCGGTCGGCTCGGGGTCAAGCAGCCGTCGCTGTACAAGCACATCGGTGGCATGGACGATCTGTGTCGCAGCATCGCGGTGCGAGCCAAGCTTGAACTGGCAGATGTGATGGCCCGCGCGGCGGTCGGCAAGGCCGGCGGAGATGCGATCACATCGATGTCGCTCAGCTACCGGAAATGGGCCGCCACACATCCAGGTCGCTACGCCGCCACCGTCCGGGCCCCCGTTACCGGAGACGCAGAAGACGAAGCAGCCACCCTAGAGATCACCAAGGTCGCCTTCGAGATCATGTCCGGCCTTGGGCTGCGGGGCGACGACGCAGTCGACGCTATCCGCGCCCTCCGAGCCGTGCTCCACGGCTTCGTGACGCTCGAGGCCCAAGGAGCGTTCGCTCTACCTGTCGACATCGATCGGAGCTTCGACCGACTCCTCGCCGGCGTGATCGCCAGCCTCGCCGGCTGGGCCAACTCGTGAGCCCTGCGGCTCCCCCCGTCAACCCGACCCATGAGGGACTCGGAACCGTCCACGGCATCCCCCGACTGTGGTTGCGACTCGAAGGAGCGACGCTGCTCGTCAGCACGCTGATCGCGTACGCGGCGACCGGCCGCAGTTGGTGGCTTGTCGCCATCGTGGTGTTGCTGCCCGACCTGTTCATGGTTGGGTACCTTGGCGGAACACGCCTCGGAGCGCTCATGTACAACATGACTCATGCCACCCCGGCGCCCGCGCTGCTCGCCGGGCTTGGCTTATGGAAACAGTGGCCGTCGCTCGTCGCGATCGCTTTGGTCTGGCTCGCTCACATCGGGCTCGACCGGTTGATGGGCTACGGCCTGAAGTACAGCGACCACTTTCAGCACACCCACCTCGGGTGGATCGGACACCGCTCCGACCCGGGCCAGTAGCGAACCAGTCGACTCTGCTCACTCCCCGCGAATCGACGCTCGGTCAGCCCTAGACCGACCCGGCGAGATCCGTCAGGTCGGGTTGTGTGTCCGACCCCGCGCCTGAATCCCGCTGGACTTGGTGGAGGAGTCCCATACATTGCGTCCAGCCACGACGAAGTCCTCGCCAGGTGCGTCACGACGAATGGGGTCACCACACGTTGCTGACCGCATTGCCCAGTGACCTCGCCCGCCCGTACTGACTAACAGGAGCGCGGCAGCGCTGGTTGCCGGCATCGCTTCGACCCACACGAGGACCGGCGGTCCACCACGGGCCAGCCGGCTGGTAGGAGCGCACTACTTCGCTCAGCTCATCCGCACACTGACCCCGCACACTCCCGGCGCGATCCAGTGCTGATAGTAAGCACACGTAAGGGCCGACACTTGGTTTCCTCCGATCGCGCTTACTGCGCTCCTTCGGACCAAGCGTTCCTGCAGGGTTCGGCAGGCAGTCGAAGTGGCTACGATCAGCGCTAACGGCCACCGGCCGGCGAGGAGCCATCATGCAAAAGATCCAGGTCTCAGCCGTATTCCCCAACATTGCGCCCTCCGACCTAGCTGCGTTCAAACAGGTCGCCGCAGAAGCGCTCGAGCTCACGATCCCTGAGCCTGGAACGCTGCACTACGACTGGTTCTTCTCTGAGGACGAGACGAAGTGTGTGGTGCGAGAGATCTACGCCGACTCAGACGCGATGTTGGCCCATTTGGGAAACGTGGGTGAGCTTCTTGGCCGACTGATCGAGCTCGGTGGCGGGCTCGAGCCCGAAGGGTTCGGCTCTCCTTCCGCTGCGCTCGCTGAGGCGATCGCTCCATTCAATCCCACGATGTACGGGCACTTTCAGGGCAAGTAGCGCTGCCCGCGATAGCGCGGCGGCTGGACTGCGTTTGCCGCGTGTTAGCGGTTCAGTCTGTTCCCCGCGAGAGGGTTGTAGGCGCGCCCACGATGGGTCGCCGCACGCGCACATTTTGCAACGACGCGGTGGCGCACCCGCGCAGCAACCGGGTAGTGCTCTTCCGGGGCGGGCACAATCGGGCCGGAGTGGTGCGGTCCCTGGAGTGCGATGCCGAGGTTGGTATCTCAGTCGCTCCGGGGGCGACTGGGATACCAATCACCTCGCAGCCGCAAGGCTTCGTCGACGCTTGGGCAGAGCGGGAAGCGACCAGAAACTGGCCGCCGAACTCCTCCGCAACCGATTGGACCTTGGAACCGTGCCGTGCGAAGAAGTCCTGAAAGTCTTTGACGGCACCTTGCGCTATGAAGAATCCGGCTTGGGGCATCCGCTGATCCATCCTCGAGCCACAGCTCTTTTGCCGGCTGACGGGCTACTCCCGGGCGAGCGACGTCGGGATGTTCGGAAGGTCCACCCACGGCTGCTTGTGTTCGCACCACGCTTCCACGTTGGGAGTGACACCGGATTTGTCGTCGAGCGTCCCCGCCTTCACTGCGAGGATCCCAGCCGGACTGACCAACGCCGAATAGATCGGCGAGCCGCACTGTCCACAGAATCGGCGGAACACGTAGACCGCGTCGTTGTTCTCACCTCGATCTTCGAAGGTGCTGAGGTTGCCGGACACGGTCATCTGACTCTCGTGCACGATGAGGTTGACCGAGAAGGCCGAACCACCCTGGCGCTGGCAGTGGTCGCAGTGACACACGGCCGTGGCGATGAGGTCGCCCGTGATTTCGTAGGTGATCTGGCCGCAGAGGCATCGTCCGGTTTGCGTCATGGCGGGAAGCTAGCACTAGCCGTCGCGAATAACCGAGACGTCGACCGGCCGTTCAGCGTTCTTGCTCCGACGCTTCTGCGGTCGGTGTGTATCCCTGCACGGAGCCACGAGAGCGCAGCGCTCGAAGCCTCGTGAAAGACGATCGGTCGGCGGTGTCGTGCAGTCGATACTGATCCATATCGGTCTTGTGGGTGCCGGTCCGGTACGCGAATGCTCTGGTTGCGGTGTCGTCCCGCCACATGGTGACGGTGGGACCGTCCACCGTGAGCAGGCCCGGGAAGTTGAAGCCGTGCTGAAAATAGAGCCCATCGACATCCTTCATGGAGCTCCGTACTGCGGCGACGCCACGACCGAAATCCATCGCCTTGTTGACGTCGAAGCGACCGTCGAGCGTCCAACCAGCGGATGTGATCACCACGAACGGCGCACCCTCCTGCGGTCGGGGTCCGGGCTCGAACACCAGCCCCGGATCCGTCGGGTCGACCATATCTGGAGCCCCGGTGCCCCGCTCGGAGTGGTGGATCATCTCGGCGTGCCTGGGACGGTCACCGGCCCGTTGCCGCTACGCGCCGCCCGCGGCGGGACGACCTTCTCGCCAGGCGCGGCTGGCGGCGACCGGTTGGGTGAGAGCACGAGGCTCCGGGGTTGCCCAGCCCCAGCCCGAGATGATGTTCATCTCAGCGATGAGCCACCGCCCGTCGATGCTCTGCGCGCGTAGTTGATACATGCCGCCCTGGATCCAGCCGAGGGTTCCGACCGACGTCATGAAGTAGGCCGACAGCTCACCGCTGGTGGCGTCGTCGGACACCACCACGCTGACGTTGGCGGAGTGGTGTCCGCCCTTGATCGACGGCTCCTCGGCGCCGGCGTGACGGGAGTAGAGCGGACGGATCTGCTCCGGCCCGTACAGGTGCAGGTCCTTGCCCGACCCGGGAGGGAAGTTCAGGACGTTCAACGTGGCCTCGGGCGCGAAGCAGGCGACCACCTCGTCGGCCCGGTCGAGGTCGAGGGCATAGAGGTAGCGGTGGAAGAGCGCCTGCACGGCGTCTTTGGCCTCGAAACGGGCCACGGATCGCCGTAGGGCGTCGAGCTCGGTCCTCAGCGCGCGTAGTTCTTCGTTTTCGATTGTCATGTGCATCTCGCTTTCGTGATCACTGCCCGCCGGAAACGACGATGTTCTGACCCGTCACCCACGAGCCGGCCGGGGAGGACAGCCAGACGACCGCGGCGGCGATGTCACTCGGGGTGCCAAGGCGGCGAAGCGGGATGCGCTGCGCGATGGCGGGCAGCATGTCGTCGGTGACACCGCCGATCGTGCGGGTGGACTCGGTGGGTACGTTGCCGGGCGAGACCACGTTCGCCCTGATGCCGCGTGGGCCGAGCTCGGTGGCGAGCGTGACGGCGAGATGGTTCATGGCCGCCTTCGCCGCGCCGTAGGCGGCGAAGTTGACGGCGGCGCGCAGGCCCGCGATGGAGGAGATGCCGATGATCGACGAACCCGGTGGCATCACGTCGATGCAGGCTCGGGCGGCTACGAAGTGCGGGCGCAGGTTCAGCGCCAGCTGCCCGTCCCAGTGCCAGTCGGGGAAGTCGGAGAACGCGAAGTTGCCCGGATGGTCCGAGGTCCCGGCGTTGCTGACCCAGATGTCGAGCCGTCCCAGGCCACCGACCGCAGCGTCGATGAGCCGCGGCACGGTGTCGTCGGCCGTGATGTCGCCCACGACCTTCACCGCACGGCGCCCGCGCCGCTCGATCTCCGAGATCACCTCGTCGAGCTCGTGCTCGCGGCGAGCGGTGAGCACCACGTCGGCACCGGCGTCGGCGAGCCCGATGGCAATGCCGCGACCGATGCCACGCCCGGCACCGGTCACCACGGCGACGGCGCCGTCGAGGCGGAACTGCGTCATGAGGTCGGCGAGTGCCGGATCGGTCGGCGTCGTGGTGGGCAGACCCGTCCGGCCGGTTGGGTTGAGATGTGGCATTGAAGGTCAGTTCCCGGCCAGCGCGGCGACCACGGGGGCGAACGCGTCGGCATTGCGGTCCGACAACGTGATGTAGCTGAACCCGTACCGCTCCCGGCGTTCGCGAAGGATGTCGCAGATGTTGTCGACGGAGCCGATCAACGCGTTCGGGTGCGCGGCCATCTCGGGTCCCGACAACCCGAACATGGAGCCCATCTTCTCCGCGGTCGTCGCCGCATCATCGGTCACGACGGAGAAGTAGGCACCGATCTCCAGTTCGAGGCTGTCGAAGCGGTCCCCGGCCCCGGCGCGAACCCAGCTCACCTTCTCGTCCATCGCCGACGCCGATGACGACTGCACGCCGGCAGGCCCGACGACTCCGGCGCGGTTGTTGAAGTTGAAGCTGACGACATCGGCGACGCTTCCGGCGTAGGTGAGCACTTTGCGGGCACCGCCGCCGATCATGAGCGGAGGCCGCGGCCGCTGGACGGGGAGGGGCTGCCCCTTGAACCCGGTCGCGTTGATGTGTGTGCCTGCGACGTCGATCGGCTCCCCGCTGAAGAACGCGTCGAAGAACGAAACGGTCTCGGCGAGGCGGGCGATGCGGGTGGGAGCATCGTCCATCGTGAGTCCCATGGCCGAGTACTCACTGGCGGTCCATCCGGCGCCTAGGCCGAGCTCGAAGCGGCCGTCGCTGAGCATGTCGAGCGTCGCCGCGGTCTTGGCCAGCACCACGGGCTGGTGGTAGTCGATGCACAGCACCCTGGTTCCCACCCGCAGCGTCGTGGTGACCGCGGCTGCTGTCGCCATGGCAGGTATGGCGGCCAGCATTTGTCCGCCGTTCGATCCGGTATCCACGTAGTGATCGGCCACGAGAAGTGTGCTGTAGCCGAGGTCCTCGGCCTTGCGGGCGAGGTCCTTCCACGCAGTACCCGACGCTGCCGTCGAGCTGGACAGGGCGAAACGAAAGGGCTTCACCGGCATGTCATGACCTCCTCAGGTGTGCGACCGTTCGGGTCACAGGTCCGTTGTAGCAGGACTGTCCCCGCCGATCACAGCCGACAGGAGGTCGTCGAGCTCACCCGTGTGGCGGCCCGAAGAGATCGCCGACCGCGGCGACGCGTTCCAGCACCTGCGCCGCGGTGAACTTGAGAGCCATCCCATCGGCTCCCGCACGGACCTCGTCCCACGTGATCGGGGTCGACACCGTCGGCATCGGTCTCGCCCGCAGCGAGTACGCGCAGACCGTCGTTTTCGCCCTGACGTTCTGGCTCCAGTCGATGAGTACCTTGTCCGGACGGAGTTCCTTCGCCTGTTTCGCCACGATCTGATCGGGGTGGGAGAGCGCGAGACCCTCGGCCAGCCGCTTCGCCAGTTCGGTCGCGCCGTCTGCACCGGCATAGGGCAACGGCGTAGGTGGCGTCGCGTAGAGCTGCATGCCCTTGGAGCCGCTGGTCTTGGCGTGCAGAATCATGCCGAGGGGTTCGAGCACCGACGCGATGATCACTGCGACGTCGCAACATTCGGCGATCCCCGTCCCCGGGCCGGGATCGAGGTCGAACACGAGCCGGTCGGGGTCCCAGCTGTTGTCGGCGGCGCGATGCATCGGCACGTGGAGCTCGAGCGCGGCGAGGTTGGCCATCCACACAAGAGTGGGGAGATCCCGGCACACGATGTAGGTGTTGTCGTGCAGCTCGACCCGTTCGACCCAGTCGGGGGCATGCGACGGGATGTTCTTGTTGTAGAAGCTCTGCCCGTCGATTCCGTTCGGGTAACGCTTCATGGTGATGTTGCGGCCGGCGAGGTGGGGCATCATCGTCGGTGCTATGCGCACGTAGTAGTCGATGACCTGACCCTTGGTCGTGCCATCCGGATACAGCACCTTGTCGAGGTTCGTCAGGGTGAGCTGGCGACCCTCGATCTCTGTCACCAAGCTCTGGCCGGCCACGTGGTGTCGTCCTCGTCCCGAGGAGATCGCCTTACGACGCCTTCTTGGACTTCGCCGCCGCCAACGAGGCCTCGAGCGCGGCCATGAGGTCGAGCACCTTCGGAGCCTCGGAAGGGGGCGGCAGCTCATAGACGGTTCCCATCGACTTCGCCTCGATGAGGGCTTGGACCTTGTCGCGGTAGTCGTCGCGGTACTGCGAGGGATCGAAGGATTCCGATGCCGAGGTCTCGACGAGCATCTTGGCCATCGCCAGCTCCTTCTCGGCGATCTCCATCGACCCGTCGGGCAGGCCGTCGATCTCTGCGGGGTTGACCACTTCGTCGGCGTAGAGCAACGTCTCCATGCAGAGGAGATCACCGAGCGGACGAATCGCGACGAGGTATTCCTTCGTGCGCATGACGACCTTGGCGATCGCCACCTTGCGGGTCTCGGTCATCGCCTTGACGAGCAGCGCATAGGGACGCGCGCCCCCCTTGTCGGGAGCGATGTAATACGCCTTCTCGAAATACACCGGGTCGATGTCATCGAGGCTGACGAACTCGAGGATCTGGACGGTCTTCTCGTTGTTGGCATCGCGGGGCGCGAGCGCATCGAGCTCTTCTGGCTCGATCACGACATAGCGATCGCCACCGAGGTCGTATCCCTTCACGATGTCGTCACCGGCAACCTCCTCGCCGGTCACGGTGGAGACCCGCTTCTGCTTGATCCGGGCGCCGGTGGAGCGTTCGAGCTGATTGAACGAGATGTCCTTCGACCGTTGTGCGGTGTAGAGCTTCACCGGCACGCTCAGCAGAGCGAAGCTGATCGTTCCGGTCCAGGTCGGTCGGGCTGCCATGAAGAAAGGCTAACGCCGCGGCGGCCGCGGGTCGACGGCGCCTATCTCGATGCCACGAGTTCGGTGACCCGCTGGGCCAGGTGCTTGGCGATCTCGAGTGAAGCCGTGGCCGCGGGTGACGGAGCGTTGCAGACGTGGAGGGCATTCGGCCCTTCGACGAGCAAGAAGTCGTCGACGAGCCCACCGTCGCGCCGAAGCGCTTGGGCCCGCACGCCGGCGGGTGACGGTTCGAGGTCTTCGGCCCGGACTTCGGGGATGAGCTCTTGGAGGCTGCGGGTGAACCGGGCCTTGCTGAAGGAGCGGCGCATCTCCTCGGCACCATCGCGCCAATGCTTCTTGGCCAGTCTCGCGAACCCGGGGTACGTGAGCACCTCCGCAAGGTCTCGCACGTTCACATCGCGCTTTCGGTAGCCCTCGCGTTTGAAGGCGAGTACGGCGTTCGGGCCGCAGTGCACGTTGCCATCGATCATGCGGGTGAAGTGCACGCCGAGGAAGGGGAAGTCGGGATTGGGCACCGGATAGACGAGACCCTTCACCAGGTGTCGGCGGTCATGGCGCAGTTCGTAGTACTCGCCCCGGAAGGGGACGATCTTCGCCTCCGGGTCGCCACCGCCCTGGCGGGCGAGCCGGTCGCTCTGCAGCCCCCCGCACGTGACGAGCACATCGGCCCGCACGTCGCCTTCGTTGGTGCTCAGCCGATATCCAGTTCCGTCACGCTCAATGGCCGTGACCTCGACGCCGGTGCGGACGGTCACACCGTGCTTCTTTGCATCATCGGCAAGCGCCCGGCAGATCCCGACGTAGTCGATGATGCCGGTGCTCAGAACCTGCACTGCCCTCACGGACTGGACGTGAGGCTCAATCGTCCTGGCCTCGTCGGCGTCGATGAGACGAACGGGGATGTCGTTCTCCTTCCCCCGCTCGTACAGCTTGAGCAGACCGGGTATCTCCGACTCCTTGGTGGCGACGATGAGCTTGCCGCAGATCTCGTAGGAGACACCG